>JAAFJS010000162.1 GCA_013298985.1 Cytophagales bacterium | reverse complement strand
TTACGTTCATCGCACCTTTTCTTTGGTCATTTTGGGTTTGCATATTTACTTGGCATATTTATTAAAGAAAAATACAGAGAAAAATAGCAAGCTGTCTATTTGGGCAAATGCGTTGGCGGGTTTGATAATTGCCGAGATTTTGAGTGGGGTCATAATGGCATATTTTGCGATTCCTGCGCTGATGCAACCTGTTCATTTACTGCTTGGTTCACTCATTATTGGTGTTCAGTTTTTGCTTTTGTTGATGATGAACTACGAAAATGTTTTTAAGAAAACAAAGTTTGAAAATCGTCATTGGCAGGTAGAAACCTTATAATAGCGGCTAAATAAAGATAAGTAACTGCGTAAAATTAGTTTATATTATAATTTTTTTGTAAAATGCTGATTATTATTCACTTGTGCTAATTTACAACTGCTTAGTAGTTATATAGCGAAGATTTTAACTAAAAAAAATTAGGCTATGAAAATAATTGGACACCATACGTGTAGTAGCAATGGTTTAATTACAGAAATTGAAAAACAAGGTCCCTTTGCTTCTACACACATAGACGAAGACCAAAAAAAGCATAAATTTTTGGGGTCTGGGTTTTATTTTTGGGACAATAATGTTAATATGGCTCACGCGCATGGGCAAAAAAATTATAAGAGAAAATATTTTATTTTTGAGGCAGAACTAAATTTGCTTGATGATTGGTTTTTAGATTTGGCAGGAAATAGGATTGACATGATACGTTTTCAAGAGATAATGAGTAAATTGAAAGAAATTGATATAAATACTCAAAACTGGACTTTGGCGCATTTTATAGAATTTTTAAAAAGCAAAGAAAAGTTTCCTTATCGCGCTATACGAGCTATTGATACGAGTATCGACCCCAAGGACGTTGTGAAGTTTGTTTCGGATAGAAGCAACTTCATTAACTTAAACCCAATTTTTATCATTTGCCTGTTAGATAAAGAACAAGATATAATATTGTCGTTTAAACATATTAAAACTTTCCCCTCAAATGGATAAAAAGAAACAAATTCACGAAGATATAATGTCTTTTCTAAGTGATTATTTGACAAACACACCTGAAGACATTATTAGACAGGAGATAGCAGAAATGAATAGGAAAACCTTTATAGGAACTTCTGCACAAAACTATTTTATTAATTTTCACACGCGTTATTTAAACTTGGAAAATCAATTGTCAAGCAATAGTTTTATAGAAAATCACACTCCAGTACAAAAAATCACCCAAAGATTTAAAAGTGCTTTTACTATGTTTTTTGTTGATGGAACACAAAAATTATTTTATACTCGTAATAAACACACCTTAGAACAAAAATTTAGTAGCAACGATTTTAATACATTTAGTGAAGTGAACACTATTAAAAACATTCAACGAAATAAGTATGAGTATGTTTAAGCAGGTTTTGCAATATTTTGATAAACAGCAATGGAAATATCAACTTCCAGAAAAGGGTAAAAATATAGCCTTTTTTGGTATTGGAACACAAAATGGAAAATTTCATTGTATCATTGACATAGATGAAGTGGATACTAAAATAATATTTTTTAGTATCTATCCTATCAATGTACCTAAAAAAGTCAGAATAGCAATGTCAGAACTTATAATTCGTCTAAATTATATTTTATTTTTTGGCGGATTTGAAATGGATTTTGAGAATGGAGAGGTTCGGTTTAAAACAAGTATTATTTATGAAGATGGGGAACTAACAGAAAAAATGATAGAACACATTGTAAAAGATAATATAACAAGTATGGATACTTACTTTGAGTTGTTAAACTCATTAATTACAGAAAAAATAACAATGACAGAGGCAATAAAAAAAATCAATAACTCGCTGACATAGAAACATATGACCGCAATCACTAAAATATCAGTAGAAGATTATTTGGCACAGGAGTCTGTAACTCCATACAAGAGTGAATATCATGCGGGCGAAATAATAGCGATGGCAGGCGCAAGATTTGCTCACAATCAGATTGTGAGTAATCTTATTGTAGAGATAGGGGTTTGTCTTAAAAGCAAGAATTGTAGGGTACTGCCAAGTGATATATTAGTACAACTCGCTGAATGTGATAAGTTTGTGTATCCTGATGTAACCATTATTTGCGGAGAAGTCGAGTTGGGCGAACGAAAATTTGGCATTGATGTTTTGCTCAATCCAACTGTGATTATCGAAGTTTTGTCAGAAAGCACCGAACTTTATGACCGTTCTGAAAAGTTCCGTTGTTATAAAACCTTGTCAAGCCTGCAACAATACGTGCTGGTAGATTCAGACAAGGTGTTAGTGGATAGCTACGAACGCACACCCGATAATTTTTGGCTCTTGAAATCCGAAGAGAATGAAGAAAAAACAATTAAAATCAATGATTGCAATATTTTATTAAAAGATATTTATAGAAAAGTGAGATTTGAAATTCAATAAAAAATAAAAAACTATGTCAGAACAACTTGATAATCAGGTGTTAAATATAAATTCATTTGCCTTCAAAGCAAAGCAGTACAATATGCTTTTGAAG
This sequence comes from Cytophagales bacterium, assembly GCA_013298985.1. Lineage (GTDB taxonomy): Bacteria > Bacteroidota > Bacteroidia > Cytophagales > Thermoflexibacteraceae > Thermoflexibacter. Next base: position 12,059 of record JAAFJS010000162.1, on the reverse strand, counting down.
TTTCGCTTGTCTGCTTTGGTCGTTTTTTCAGGTGCTTTTGGCTATTTTTTAGCTCCCTCGCAGGGCGAAGTGAACTGGACTTCTTTTGCGCTTTTTGCGCTGGGTAGCTTTTTGATTACGGGCGCGGCAAATACCATCAACCAAATTATAGAAAAAGAAACGGACAAATTGATGAAGCGCACCGCCAACCGCCCCTTGCCTACGGGGAGGCTCAGTGTGCCAGAAGCGACCACTTTTGCCATTATTTTGGCATTGATAGGTGCGGTATTAATCGCCGTTTTTTCCAATGTTTTTGCGGCAAGTTTGAGCTTGTTTTCCCTGATTTTGTACGCTTTTGTTTATACGCCTTTGAAACCAAAAACGCCTTTTGCAGTATTGGTAGGAGCATTTCCTGGTGCTTTGCCGCCGCTTATCGGCTGGGTGGCGATGACGGGGAGTATTTCTATTGAGGCTTTGGTCATCTTTTCTATCCAATTTATCTGGCAATTCCCTCATTTTTGGGCGATTGCGTGGGTTACAGACGAAGATTACAGCAGGGCGGGCTTCAAGCTATTGCCCTCAGAGGGCGGGCGGAATTTTAACAGTGCCTTCCAGATTATGATTTATACCATGTTCCTCATTCCCTTGGGTTTGCTTCCTGTGCGTTTTGGCATTGTGGACATCAATGGAGCTATCGTAGCTACGGTTTGCGGAATTTTATTTCTTTTCCAGACCTTTTACTTACTCAAAGTTGGTACTGTCAAATCTGCGCTGATGCTTATGTTTGGCTCATTTTTTTATTTGCCTATCGTGCAGATTGCGTATTTGTTAAGCAAATTGTAAGCTACTAAAAAAAATAATTTCCCTAAGCCTGTATTTTGTTAAACATTTGCTTGCTATCTTACGTATAAGATTATACAAACTACCTAAAATACTGTTTTTACTGACGATTCAATGTTTACGGGATTAAATATTGTTCAAACGTTATGAAAATGACCATGTTGGAATACAGCAAAATGATTTTGGAAAAAGTCAGTTTTGATGCAAGTCTATTTGAGAACGAACTTCGGAAGTCAAAGCGGAGTTTGATAGAAAACGAAATTGATGAACTTCGCAACTGGTGTAGTGATAATTTTGGAGAAAGATACCAAGCAACCATTCACAAACACTTAGGAAACAGAGCTAACAAGTAAATCATAAAAAGGTAAGGACTTTGGTGCTTACCTTTTTTTGTTGTTTGACAATTTTACTATTCAAATCAAAAACCCTTCTAAAATTGCACTTATCGCAATGCCAATATTTTTCTGAAAACAAGATATACAAAAAACTACCTAAACTCCTTGCGAAGTTTCGTAAACTTGCAAAATACTTTTTGGTACTCTCCGCTAACGGTCAAAAATGCCCGATTTCGGACACCACAATATCATAAAATTTATTATAAACCATTCATAAACAGCAAATTACAAATTGGCATATTAATTGGAAAACGTAAAGCAATTAGTAATTAATTTTGTCATTTGTAATTAATACTGTCATGGATAAAACTCAATACGATACCGCAGTGGATACACAAAAACCTAATTCACAACAAAGTCCAAGCATGGACAGGAAAATTGCAAAAAAAATATGGACAACCAAACGCATCTTGACTATTGGCGCGATTGCCGCCTTTGTAGGCTTTGTGGGTTACCTCTTTCTATTTGCTGACAAGCGTAGCAAGCTCAATGTGGAAACTGAAAAATTGAGCATTGCCAATGTCAAACAAGGTGTTTTCCAAGAGTTTATCGTCCAGACAGGAAATATTTTGCCTTTGCAAACGGTGTTTATTGACGCGATTGAGGGCGGTATTATTGATGCGATTTACAAAGAATCTGGCGCGATGGTCAAGCGTGGTGATTCCATCATGCGCCTGACCAATTCCAATCTCCAGCTTAACGTAATGACCAGAGAAGCAGCCCTTTACGACCAAATCAATAACCTGAGAAATACGCGGCTGAACCTCGAACAAAACGACATTACGCGCCGCCAGCAGTTAGTAGAGATTGACTATAACATTATGCTTTACAAACCCCAATTCGAACGCCAAAAGAAATTATTAGAATCTGGAGCAATTTCTAAGCAAGAGTTTGAAGCTATCAAAGAACAATATGACTATCAACTCAAACGCAAAAAATTAGTACAAACCCAATATGCCAACGATTCTACTTTTCGTGCAGTGCAGATTCAGCAATTCAAATATTCCGAAGATAGAATGTTCAAAAGTTTGACGGGCGTGGGACAAATCCTTGATAATCTGGTAGTTCGTGCGCCCATAGACGGACAGCTTGCCACTCCTGACTGGCAGCGCGGGCAAAACATCAATACTTCGCAGCGAATAGGGCAGATAGACAGATTAGATAATTTTAAGTTGCGAGTGAGAATTGACGAATTATATCTGCCACGAATCAATGTGGGGCAGAAGGGCAGTTGCGACTTTAACGGACAAACTTACGCGCTGGAAATCAACAAGATATACCCGACTATTACAGATGGAAGATTTGACGTGGACATGATTTTCACTGCCAAAACGCCCGAAGGCATCAAACGTGGTCAGTCTATGCGCGCCAGAATTGATTTAGGCGATTCGGAACAGGCGATTCTGTTGCCCATTGGCGGATTTTACAAAGATACAGGCGGAAATTGGGTGTATGTGATTGACGCATCAGGCAAAAAAGCCACAAAGCGTGAGATTCGATTGGGCAGAAAAAATACAGAGTTTTTTGAGGTCATCGAAGGGCTGAAAGAAGGCGAAAAGGTTATTACTTCTTCCTATGAATACTTTGGTGATAATGAGGTACTTGTATTGAGCAAGGAAGAGTAAATTTGACTTTGGAGTGAAAGACAAAAATAGCTTGTTGCGTTGTTTGATAAATTTCTAACCAAATATATGGTCTAAGGCGAGTTCAATACCTGTATTTTCGTCAAGTAGCGTACCAGATATAACCGTATTTTGATGATTAGGAGTCATTATGGTTACTTGTTTGAAATGTGGAATGATTATCCAAACGACAGTAGTTCCAGAAGGGAAATAGATATCTAAAGCCTTATCTGTGAGGTCAGAAAGTGCTTGGCGAGGGGATAAGATTTCAATGGCTAACAATGGAGGATAATTAGGTCTGATAATATCACGTAACCAATCTATTTTTCCATGTTTGCAAATGGCAATGTCTGGTTTTACTCGTCCGTATTGAAGTTCAAACTCTAATTCTGGCAGAATATCATATTGTTCATCATATCGGCTTAGTGTTTTGGCAAGCCGATAAGTAATTTTAGAATGATTGTACGACATAATATCTTCGGTTTGGAACTCTTCAATAGCTGAGATTTCTTGCATAATTGAGTTTATTTTTTGCAAATATATAAAAAACAAAGAAATGATACAAAATTACTTAAAAATCGCCCTTCGCCAACTTTGGCGCAATAAAGTATATAGTTTGCTCAATATCACAGGCTTGGCACTGGGATTAGCGGTCAGTTTGCTCATCTTGCTTTTCGTTTCCCACGAGTTTAGTTTTGACCGTTTCCACAGCAAGGCAGACAAGATTTATAGAGTTTGGGCAAAGTTCCAGTTTGGGCAGGAAACTATCCAAACGACCGCCATGTCCGCAGGCGTAGGTACGCAGGTGATGGAAAATATGACAGGCATTAAGAATATGGTGCGAATCGCCAATCAAAATGGCGTGATGAAAAGCGATGAAAACCATGTTTTTGATGAAAATAAAATTATGCTTGCTGACCCTTCTTTCTTGGAAATGTTTGATTTCAAAGTGTTAAAAGGAAACCCTAAAACTGCGCTGGAAGCACCCATGAGCATTTTACTGACCGAAAAAACCGCAGAAAAATACTTTGGGACGCAAGACGTGATAGGCAAAATATTAACTTTTGACCAAAAATTGACTTTTACAGTGGCGGGCGTAGTGCAAAACCCACCTTCCAACTCCACCTTCCAATTTGACTTTTTGGGTTCTCTGCTTAGTCTGACAGAGATAGAAAGAGTAAAATGGAAAAAAGTAAAGGAAGAGCAACTTACCTTGAACCACAATAAGGTAAGTTTAGGCAGTTTGCAAACTTATTTTTTGGTGGATGCTGAAAAAGATGGCTTGGCGATTCCTCAAAAAATCCAAGATTTGGTACAATCAGAAATAAAACGCAGTAACGAAGAAAAAATAAAAGCAGGAAAAAAGGTAGAAGAAAGAGCAAATGGTGATGGTCGTGGTGATGAATTTATGGTACAGCCACTCACTGATATTCACTTAGGCGCAAATGGTTTGGGTGCTTCAGCAAATGCACAATATATTTATATTTTCCTTTCTATTGCGCTGATTATCTTGGTATTAGCACTGATAAACTACATGAGCCTCACAACAGCACGCGCTACCCAACGCGCCAAAGAAGTAGGTGTGCGGAAAGTAGCGGGTGCTACACAGAGGAAGTTAATTTTTCAGTTTTACATGGAATCTACCTTATTTGCTTTTTTTTCTTTTGCACTTGCCTTGTTTTTTGTAGAAATGTTGCGAATTGCTTTTTTTGAAACCTTGAATTTGAAAATTGATGCTTCATTTTTGGCGAGTCCGTTATTTGTTTCAGTGATTATTGGTTTATTTATTTTTACTGTCATATTATCAGGCAGTTATCCCGCCTTGCTTTTGTCCAAATTTTCGCCTATTGCGGTCTTAAAAGGCAAATTTAGCAACAGAGGCGGAAGCCATCGCGTGCGCCAAACATTCACCGTTTTCCAGTTTGCGGTTTCTATTGCGCTGATTGTGTGTAGTTTGCTGGTACAGAGGCAGTTGAACTACCTGCGAAGTGTGGATATTGGCATGGAAAAATCGCAAGTCTTGGCACTTAATTTTGGAAATTTGAAAGAAAAATATCAACCTTTCAAACAGGAAATCAAGCAGTTAGCAGGAGTAGAAGAAACTGCATTTTCAAATTTTGCACTTTTCAAAGATGGGTATAATGCTGTTTTTGCCAAATCTCCTGAAAATCAGAAAGAAGTAATGCTATTATTTACAAACGTAGATGAATCCTTTTTGCCTTTTTTTGGCTTGGAATGGGTAAGTGAGCCATTGGACAAAAATAATGTGGGCAATTCCCAAACGATAATTATCAATGAAAGTGCAGCAAAAGAATTGGGTATGAGCGCAGATAAAAAAGGCGTAAAATTAGCTTTGGGGAGTGAAGGAGATGAGGTACTGGGTGTAGTGAAGGATTATAAGTTTGATGACCTTCACACAGGAAAAATCAATCCGTTGGTAATTTTCATCACCAAAGATACGCTGAAAAACATGGATAAGGGCGGATATTTGTACCTGCGCCTACACGCAAAGGCAGACATCAGCGAGTTTATAGAGAAATCAGAAAAAATCAGTAGAAAATATGCCCCAGAACGTCCTTTTTCTTACTATTTCTTAGATGAGGCATTTGAGGGCTATTTCAAGGCGGAAACTCGCCTTTCTAAAATGCTCTCTGCTTTTACCATTTTTGCGATATTTATTTCCTGTTTGGGGCTTTTTGGGTTGGCTACTTTCACCGCAGAAAACAGAATCAAAGAAATAGGTATTCGCAAAGTGCTGGGAGCAAGCATTTTACAAATTACCACTTTACTTTCCAAAGATTTTGTAAAATTAGTTCTTTGGGCAAATGTGATAGGGTTGCCTATTGCTTATTATCTGATAGACAAGTGGTTAGCAGATTTTACCTATAAAACTACAATTTCTTGGTGGATATTTGGTATTTCGGGGATTTCTGCGATGCTAATTGCCTTGCTGACAGTCAGTTGGCAGAGCATCAAAGCGGCGGTGGCGAATCCTGTGAAGTCGTTGCGGTCGGAATAAGATACATAATCTGGAATGTAGAATCTGGAATGAAGAATGAAATACAATTTTTGAATTATTAATTCCAGATTTTTAATTTTTTTACTGGTTCAAGGTTCAGCCTTGAATCTTTTTAGGTGCAAGCGTTACGCTTGCACCAGATAGAAATTCCAGATTATACATTTTAAACTTAAGCCTTGAATCTTTTTGGGTGCAAGAGTTACGCTTGAACCAGTGGGAAAACGTTTAATTACTGAAACCAAATAAATACATTATTTATAACTTAAAAAACTAAATACAAAATGAAAATTAAACTTTTTATTCTTTTTGTGATTTTTTTGGCTCTAAATACAACTATCCACGCACAGAAAAAAGCAAAAATCACAGACTTATTTTTACAATCAATGCAGGGTGATTGGAAGGGCAAGCTAACTTATACCGACTACCAAGATGACTCTACACAAGTAACAATGGATGTATGGTTAAAAAGTAGTATTATAGACAATAAGCTAATTAAACAATTCTTTTATAAAGAGCCAGATGGAGATACAAAACAAAAGTCAAAGTCGCAAGATACTACCTATATCATAGATAAAGGGTATAAATTGGTGGAATCAGGCTATCAATCACCATTTGCTATCCAAACATTTACCACCCAAAACGGAATGAGGGCAAAAAGTGAAGCGCCTGCAAGAGAGCAAGCTGTTATCATGGAAACGATAGATGATGATAATGAAAAAAAATCTACCATAAGAGTAACTATTACAACAAGCCTCAATAGCATGACCATCAAAAAAGAAGTAAAATATGATAACACAAATTCTTTTTTTGTAAGGCATACATTTAGGTATACAAAATAAAATTTTAGTTGCTGATTAACAATATTTTAAATGATGTCAAGTAGCTAAAGTTATAATAAAAACTATTCAAAAGTTGCTATTTCATAGGTTTAACAAGCAAAAAGTCATTCTTCTATTGCAACCTTCTTGTTTTTTAAGTGTCTTTTAACAAATAAGCTAAAAAAAGTGTAACCAATGCCTAAAAATCAAGTATCAACGTACAATCAATTTAGAGAATCCGAGCAACACTCAAAACAATAAAATAATTTAACAATTTAGAAATAAAAAAATAACAAATATGGAGAACATCATCAAAACCAAAGACCTTCAAAAAGTCTATACCACTGAGGAAGTAGAAACTACGGCTCTCAATAGCATCAATATCGAAATCAAAAAAGGGGAGTTTGTAGCCATCATGGGTCCTTCTGGCTGCGGCAAATCTACGCTAATGAACATTGTAGGCTTGCTGGACAATCCTTCACATGGTGAATATCACTTTTTAGACCAAGAAATTTCCAAATATACGGAGTGGCAACGCGCCAAGCTTCGCAAAGGAAACATTGGCTTTGTGTTCCAGAGTTTTAACCTCATTGACGAACTCACTGTATTTGAGAACGTAGAGCTGCCTTTGCTTTACTTGAATGTTTCTTCTGACGAACGCCAAAAGAAGGTAGAAGAAGTTTTACAGCGCATGGACATCATGCACCGCCGCAATCACTTTCCTCAGCAACTCTCTGGTGGTCAGCAACAAAGGGTCGCGATTGCGAGGGCTGTCGTGGCTTCTCCGCAGCTCATACTCGCCGATGAGCCTACGGGTAACTTGGACTCTGCCAATAGCGAAGAAGTGATGAATCTGCTCACCCAGCTCAATCAGGGCGGCACCACTATCGTGATGGTTACGCACTCGCCGCATGATGCCAATTATTCGCACCGCATCATCAATCTATTTGATGGTAAGGTAGTTACAGAAAATATCAAAGAGAAATTTCATGTGTAGTTTATCAATATCGTCAAATTAATTCAGTAAAAAGGCAGCCAAGAAATTGGCTGCTCTTTTTGTTTTTTGACCATACTTGTTTTTTTATCAGAAAATTGATAGTTTTAGCTTGATTTTCGAACAATAAAACTAAAAAGCCCGCTTATTGATTATATTTTATGTCTAAAACTATGTTGTCTAAACCTGTTATCTTCCTTGCCTTTGCCAATAACAGAGAGGACAATGTGTGTTATCTAAGCAATATGCTACCAAACATACAAGCAATTTTGAAATGATTATATCATTTTTTTGTATCTTTGTAAAAACAAGAAAAGATTATGTCATATAATAAATTCAAGAAATTAGACTATTTACGAGAAAAATTAGGTATCAAAGATATGATTGATAAGTGGGTAAATACTTCATTATCTGTGAATAACATAACCCCAAGTTTAGCAGAAGCCTTAGAAGAAGCCTCAAATGAAGTGCTAACTACTGAAAAAGCCAAATCGGAATATATCATTGTCCCTATTTTGAAAGAACTCCGTAGGCGCAATGTAGATAAATTTAGTACCTTTTCTGGATTTGAGTTTAATGTGGAAAAAACATTAGAATTGACAGGCTATTGTGATTTTATGCTGTCTGCTGAAACCAATCGAGGTGAAATTACAGCCCCAATATTCTGTTTGATAGAAGCAAAAGATGGCGAAATAGACAAAGGTTATGCCCAATGTGGCGCAGAAATGTATGCTGCCCAGTTATTCAATGAAAGAAAGGGAAACCCCAAAAAAGTCATTTATGGCTGTGTTACCAATGCTTTTTCTTGGTGTTTTATGAAATTAGAAGCCAAAAATCTATACATAGACACCAATTATATTCCACTTACATTTGCAGAACCTCATAGAGTATTGGCAGTCTTGCAGTGGATTTTAGATGAGAGTTTGAAGCCGCAATGAGCAGAATAAGACAAATACCACTTAAAATCCTTCAAGTCCCAGAGGGACGACCGTTTTGTAGAAAAAAGAACACCACCGCCCACTATTTCCGTAGGAACGACACCTATTTGGTTGCGTTCCTACGGAACTTTGATGAAAAAATAGCTCGTTTTTTACAAAACGGTCATGCCTGACGGCATTAGAATACATTTTATTAGACTTCTTGCGAAACTAAATTTGCACCTCCCAACAGAAGAGCCTATTATTGTACCACATAAATTCTCGAAGAACCATATAAAGTAAATACATTCAGGTACTTATCATTCACTTTTTGTGCTATTGCCCGATTCCCTCTCCCCCCCCTCGAAAAACACAAAGATTCTTTCACCTTTGCCAGCAGATAGCCTCCAAAGACCAATATTATTTAGAATTGTTCTAAATTAACCCAAAAGTTTCACATATTTTTACATATCTATTGACTATTCCAATATCGTACGCTTATTTTGTACGAACATTTTTTTGAATTCATTGAAAGAAAAATTTGCAGAAACTGATTTTGCTATTAGTTTTGTACCGAAGTCAAGAAAGTTAATATTTTCTTGTGCTTGATTTAACGTATAAATCAATGATTTTTAAAGGATTAAATGTAAATTTCGCAAAATTGATAACCAAACTATATATGTCAAGGTCTATATCAACTCACATTTTATCTTTGCTTTTTGCCTTACTACTGGTGAGTAGTATTGCTTTTGCCCAAGATGCCGCCCCAGCAGGTGGACTATCCGAAAATGCAGACGTGATTGCCAAAGGTGAAGAACTTTTTAACGGTAACTGTAAGCAATGCCACGCAGTAAATGAAAAAGTAGTGGGTCCAGCACTCGCCAAAGTTTACGAACGTCGTAATCTTCCATGGCTCATTAACTTTATCAAGTATCCGCAAAAAACCATAGAAAGCGGTGATGCGTATGCCGTAGCTTTGTATAAGCAGTACAATCAGTATATGCCTAACCACGACTTTTTGAAAGATGATGAAATCGTTTCTATCATTTCGTGGGTACAAGCAGAAACAAAAAATCCTAAAAAGAAAGGTGGAGATGTTCCAGTAGATGAAGAAAACCCCAAAGACCAAAAATCAGAAAGTTCAGGCTTACTGGTAGGGGTGATTGTAGGTTTGGCTACCTTGCTATTGGTAGTGCTTTCTGTATTGGCGATGTTAGGTTCTGTTTTGACCAAATATCTGGCAAAGGAAAAAGCATTGACAGAGGCAGATAGAGCCATTTTGAGCCAAAGATTTGATTTTGGCAAGTTTGTTACCAGCAGAGGTTTTGTAGGGATTGCAAGTTTTGTATTTGTAGCCTTAGTTTTAAAAATAGCAACAGAAGCACTCATTACCATTGGCGGTCAGCAAGGTTCTGCACCCGACCAGCCGATTCCGTTCTCACACAAACTCCACGCAGGTCAGTACGAAATTGATTGTAAATACTGCCACAATACCGTAGAAAAAAGTAAGCACGCAAGCATACCAGGTCCTTATGTGTGTATGAACTGCCACAATGCGATTAAAACGACCTCTCCAAACATGGCTCTGATATACGAAGCGGTAGAAAAAGACGAGCCGATTCAGTGGGTACGTGTTCACAATCTTCCTGATTTGGCGTACTTTAATCACGCACAGCACGTAAAGGTAGCAGGATTGGACTGCACGAACTGCCATGGAAATATCAAAGAAATGGAAGTAGTACAGCAGGTTTCCTTGCTCACCATGGGTTGGTGTATAGATTGCCACAGAAAAACAGAGGTTAATGCCAAGGGCAATGCTTATTACGATAATTTGAGTGAAATGCACTCCAAATATTCTAAACAACCTATGAAAGTTGAAAATATTGGTGGTTTGGAGTGTTCTAAGTGCCACTATTAATATAAGTTCAACGTTTTATGTTCAAAGTTTCGTGTTTTCTTTCAGTTTACGAGTGTAAATTTAACACAACACAACAATTTTCATTAGCAATTAGTAATTAGTAATTGATAAAATATGAGTAACATCAAAAATTTTTACTGGAAAGGTATAGAGGAACTTACCAATGATATTGAGGTTGTCAAATATGCGGACAAGGAATTTCCTGACCATTTGACCATCAAAGATACCTTTGGCGATAATAGTGGTGATGAAACAAAGTCTAACAGAAGGGACTTTTTGAAACTCATGGGTTTTAGTGTAGCGGCTGTATCTTTGGCGGCTTGTGATACGCCTGTGAAGCACGCTATTCCATACATTGTCCAACCCGAAGAAATCACACCAGGTGTTCCTAATTACTACGCCTCTACCTATTTGGACGGTAGTGATTACTGTTCTGTTTTAGTAAAAACGAGAGAAGGTCGCCCTATTTTTATCGAAGGTAATAACTTTTCTAATGTTACACTGGGTGGCACGAGTGCCTTAGTCAATGCCTCTATCATGTCTTTGTATGACATAGAAAGAGCAAAAAATCCGAGTGTAAATGGCAAAGATTCTACTTGGGTAACTGTTGATAAAGAAATTTCTGACAAATTAGCGCAGATTGCAGGGAGTGGTGGACAGATTCGCATTGTTTCCAATACCTTAATGAGTCCATCTACCAAAAAAGCCATCGCAGAGTTTGTTGCCAAATATCCTACTACTGTTCATGTTACTTATGACCAAGTTTCCGCTTCTGCACTTACGCAAGCAAACAAAATGAAATTTGGCAAAGCAGTAGTGCCTTCTTATAAATTTGAAAAAGCAAGTGTGATAGCCAGCTTTGGGGCTGACTTTTTGGGTACATGGATTTCACCCATCGAGTATGCGCGCCAGTTTGCTCGCACCCGCAAAGTACATAGAGAGAAAAAAGAAATGTCCCGTTTGTATTCCTTTGAGTCAATCATGTCATTGACAGGTGCAAACGCTGATTATAGGACACCCATCAAGCCCTCTCAGGAAGGTTTGGTCATAGGAAAATTATACAATTTGATAGCGGCAAAAGCTGGAAGAACTGCCCTTAGCACCACTGACATTAAGATTCCTTACTTGGACAAATGCGCTGAAAATCTTTGGTCAAACAAAGACAAAGCACTCGTAATTTCAGGCTCTAACGACTTAGAATTACAAGTTTTAGTCAATGAAATAAACGAAATGCTTGGCAGCTACGGTAATACGATTGATATGAATACGCCTTCGTATCAAAAACAAGGAGATGATGGTAAAATGTCGACTTTCATCAAAGAGGTAGAATCAGGTAGCGTAAAAGCAGTGATTTTCTACAATGCCAATCCTGTCTATGACCACCCACAAGGTGCAAGTTTAGCAAAGAATTTGAGCAAAGTAGAGCTAAAAATTTCTACCGCAGACAGACTGCACGAAACGGCTTCTTTGTGTAATTATAACTGCCCTGACAGCCATTTCTTGGAATCTTGGAACGACGCAGAGCCAAAAAGAGGTTATTTCAGCTTAGGACAGCCT
>JAAFJS010000161.1 GCA_013298985.1 Cytophagales bacterium | reverse complement strand
TTTTAATAAGCTAAAACTCAAAAGAAATGAAAGATTTATTTTCAGCGTCTTTCTTAGCCCACACTTCCTTCTAAGCTGATAGCCAATAACTTCTGCGCTTCTACGGCAAATTCCATGGGCAGTTGGTTCAGCACTTCTTTGGCATAGCCATTCACAATGAGTGCCACAGCCTCTTCGGTAGGGATTCCCCTTTGATTGCAGTAAAAAATTTGGTCTTCGCCGATTTTTGAGGTGGTAGCTTCGTGTTCTACTTTGGCAGTTTGATTTTCAACTTCTATATAGGGAAAAGTGTGCGCGCCGCATTTGTCGCCCATGAGCAAGGAATCACATTGAGAAAAATTGCGTGCGTTATCTGCACGTTTAGAAATTTGAACTAAACCGCGATACGAGTTTTGACTTTTGCCTGCGGAAATACCTTTGGAAACAATACGACTTTTGGTATTTTTGCCCAAATGCACCATTTTAGTCCCTGTGTCGGCTTGTTGCATATTATTAGTAATTGCCACAGAGTAAAATTCGCCAATCGAGTTATCACCTTTCAAAATACAACTTGGATATTTCCAAGTAATAGCAGAACCAGTTTCTACTTGCGTCCAAGAAATTTTGGAGTTATCACCCGCGCAAATGCCGCGTTTGGTAACGAAGTTATAAATGCCACCTCTGCCTTCTTTGTCGCCAGGATACCAGTTTTGAACGGTTGAATATTTGATTTCTGCGTTTTTCAAGGCAACTAATTCTACCACAGCAGCGTGCAACTGATTTTCATCGCGCATAGGTGCAGTGCAGCCTTCCAAATAACTTACATACGCACCCTCGTCAGCAATTATCAGCGTTCTCTCAAACTGTCCTGTTCCTGCGGCATTGATGCGGAAATACGTGGAAAGTTCCATTGGGCAACGTACACCTTTTGGAATATAACAAAAAGAGCCGTCAGAAAAAACAGCAGAATTTAAAGCAGAAAAATAATTGTCGTTTTGAGGGACGACAGAACCTATGTATTTTTTAATTAATTCGGGATGCTCCTTGATAGCCTCACTCATGGAGCAGAAAATGATACCAAGTTCACCTAATTTTTCTTTGAAAGTAGTAGCCACAGAAACGCTATCTATCACTGCATCAATAGCTACGCCACTCAATCTCTTTTGTTCGGAAAGCGAAATGCCTAATTTCTCAAAAGTTGCCAATAACTCTGGGTCGACTTCGTCTAAGCTATTGAGCTTTACGGCTTGCTTAGGAGCTGAATAATAAATGAGGTTTTGGTAATTAATGGCAGGATAAACCACATTTGCCCACACTGGCTCGGCTAAGGTAAGCCAATGTCTGTAAGCCTTCAAACGCCACTCAGTCATCCATTCAGGCTCGTTTTTCTTGGCAGAAATCAAACAAATGACTTCTTCACTTAGTCCCTGTGGGATTTGGTCGGTGGCAAAATGGCTAACAAAACCGTATTTATATTCAGATTGGGTATAGCTTTCTAATATTTCTGTACTATTCTCCATGTTTGTAATTCTGTTTAAACTTTCTATCAATAGACTCTGCAAAGTTATAACAATATTTATTTAGAATTGTTCTAATTAATCTATTTTTTTCTCAAATCACTCAATGATGGTAATAGACTTCAAACAAATACAAATGTTGTAATCAATATTTCTGTTTGATTTTTAACGGTATTTTAACATCATAAGTTAAACATATACTTTAAAACTTCGTTTGGTTTTTGTATTATTCAATTTTATAAATTTATTTATCATAAACTCAACATCAAAAAATGAAGAAGTGCATAGTTTTCATTATTTTATTTTTATTAACTGGTTATCAAATACTTAAAGCACAGCAAAACCTATTTAATATCCCATCAGGAGATATTACGCCCCGCGGCAAGCTATTTTATCAGCATCAAATTAATGTTTATGGGGTGAACGCAGTAGAATCTAAATGGCATTTTGTTTATGGTTTGGGCAAGAATTGGGACGCAGGCATAAACATCGTAAATACAAAGTTTAATTTGAAGCCCGAAAGTGGTCAGCAATGGTTCAAAATGAATGACGATTTACAGAAATCACCTGTTTCGCCTCTGGCTTTGCTCACCCTCCAAAAAGGCTTCCAACTGACTGATAAACTGAAATTTAACGTGGGTACACAAGCAGGGACAAACCTGACTGGAGAAAATCATTTTGCACACTTGACATACGGCGTAGCGCAGTATGAATTTGGGCATCATAATAAAATAGTAGTAGGTCCTTACTGGACAAATATGGCTTTTGTGGGGGCGGGAAATAGCACAGGATTATTGATAGGCTATGAAATTCCTATCTCCAAGCGTTGGTATGTGATGGGCGATTTCATCACAGGGAATCACTCGAACAGCGTTGCGGCGATTGGTGGAATGTATAACCTTACCAAAAGGATACAACTGTGCGCGGGCGCAATTATTCCTAATATTAATAGTCAATCTGCCTCTTACGGAATGGTATTTGAGATTAACATCATGGGCTGGGATATTTGGAGTGATGAAAAATAAATTTACTGGTGCAATCGTTATCTCACTGATGCAAGCGTAACGCTTGCATCAGTGGCGGGTTCAAGCGTTACGCTTAAACCAGTGATTGGTATTACAAAAAAGTATTTTACGGCAAGTGGACTTATATTTGTAGAAAAGCTAACTTGCGAAAAAGATTCACTTTCTAAATTTTCGAGTACTGATGAAAAAATGTAAACACACCTCTCTGACCAGATGTGTATTTGGGCTAATCTTGGCGGCTTTTTTATGTTGTAGCTTCCAAGACCCCAAGCAGTTAGACCAAGAAATAGCCAATGCGCTGAAAACCAAAGACTTTGCAGGGGCATCGCGCCTCTCTATCAAGGCAGGTGAGGCATACGCAGAGGCGGGTAAAATCACTATTGCAGAAAAATGTTACAAAAATGCGATTGATTATGCCACCAAATCGGGCGATAAATCCTTGCTTGCGTACAGCTACGAAGCCAATGGGGATTTTTTCTTACCTAATCTCGCCTACGCTTCCAAAATCAAAAACTATCAGACTGCGGAAAGTTTATACAGGAAAGCCAATGATTATCAGGGACTTACTTCTGTACTAAAAAAATTAACTAAATATTCCTTTGAGCAAAAAAATGAAACTACTGCGCTCAAATACGGAAAATTGCTTTTGGATAGTGTTCAGCGTTTTACGGTGAGTGAGTTTGAAAAACTAAACTTGGCGAAGGCTTTGCTGACAATCACCATGAAAACCAAAAACGTTAGTGAGGTAAAAAAATACTTGCAAACTTTGCAAACGATTGATAAAGAGGCAGTTTTAAGCACTAACTATAATCCTGATACTGATTTTGATGAGGAAATCTTGAAAAAAGAATATGCCAAAGCCTTACAAAAGACAACGCCAGAAATCCAAAATTTGATAAAAAATCAGGAACAGATAATCGATAAACCCAAACCGAATAATGGTGGAAATAACCTTTCCGAATTACAACAACGCGAAATAGAAGCAAAGTGGCAGAAGGAAATCATTGCCAAGCAACAAGAACTCTCTCGCCTGCAAGGGGTGGAAAATGATAGGTTGATTATTGGCATCATAGGGAGTTTGCTGATTTTTGCAATTTCTATTATTGCCCTGATTGGCAGACAGATAGCCAATAGAAAATTGGCAAAACAAAAAGCAGAAATTGAGAAACAAAAGGCAGAAATTGACGAAGAAAGAAAAAAGGCAGAGGCTTTACTGCTCAATGTTTTGCCCAAAGAAATTGCGGACGAACTCAAAGAAAAAGGTTATGCAATGCCGCGTTCTTACGAAATTGTTACAGTCTTATTCACTGATTTCAAAGGCTTTACACAAATCGCAGAAAAATTTAATCCACAGCAGATAGTAGAAAAACTCAATTTCTTTTTTCAGAAGTTTGATGAGATTTCTCAGCGGCACAATCTGGAAAAAATCAAAACGCTGGGTGATGGCTATATGTGCGCAGGTGGCGTACCTAATCAAAACAGTACCAATCCGATAGAAACTGTCAAGGCTGCTTTGGAAATGCAACAATTTATGCACGAATGGAACGCGGAAAGAATCCAAAAAGGAGAACCTACTTTTGAACTGCGTTTGGGCATCAATACGGGACCACTGGTGGCGGGCGTGATTGGCACAAATAAGTTTGCCTACGATATTTGGGGCGATACCGTAAACCTCGCCAGCCGCATGGAATCAAGCGGAGAAATTGGCAAAGTAAACATCTCTGGTGCTACGTACGCGTGGGTGCGTGACTACTTTGAGTGTACGTATCGTGGCAAAGTTGCCGCCAAAAACAAGGGCGAAGTGGATATGTACTTTGTGGAAGGGGAAAAAATAAGATGAGAAAAATTATTTTCTTTTGATGAAAAGAATCACTTAAAAAGTTCAGCAATATTTACATTCAAAGCCTTGGCTATTTTCTCAATATTACCTAACGTAATATTTTTTTCTGCACGTTCAATCATACCAATATACGTTCTATGCACATTTGCCTCATGCGCTAATGCTTCTTGCGAAAGACCTTTTTGAGTTCTTAACTCTCTTAATCTTTCTCCAAACTTTACTGATATTTCTGATTTTACACGCATAATGTTAAAGGGCTAAATCTTAGACTATAATTTTACCCTATCATCTCCAAAAAATGGCTTTCTGAAATCACTTGTACGCCTAACTTTTCTGCTTTTTCTAACTTACTTCCACCCGCGTTCTCGCCCGCCAGCAAGTAATTCAGCTTGCCCGAAACGCCAGAAAGCACCTTTCCACCATGCGACTCAATCACATCTTTGAGGGCATCGCGTTCGTAGTGGGCAAAAACGCCTGAAATCACAAAAGTTTTCCCTTCTAACTTATTGGATAGCTGAGGTTTATCTTCATTTTGGGCGGTAAATTGAAGTCCTGCATTTTTTAGGTCTTCTATCAGGGCAAGATTGTCCGTATCTTTGAAATATTCAATTAGGCTCTGCGCTATTTTCTCCCCAATTTCGGGCGCAGTGGTCAGTTCCTCCAAACTTGCTTTTTGCAAATTTTCTATGGTTTTGAAAAAATCAGTGAGTTTTTCTGCCACTGTTTCGCCAATAAAGCGGATTCCCAAGCCAAACAATACATTTTTAAAAGGTTTTTGCTTAGAAGCCTCAATGCCCGCCAAAATATTATTTGCCGAAGTTTCTTTGAATCCATCAAATTTTAAGATGTCTTCTTTCTTGATTTTGTACAAATCTGCCACACTTCTCACCAGCCCTGTTGCAAAGAAAGTTTCTACTGTTTTTTCGCCCAAACTGTCTATGTTCATGGCTTTTCTACTGATAAAATGCTCCAGTTTGCCTTTGATTTGGGGTGGACAGCCCTTTTCGTTGGGGCAGATAAAAGCTACTTCCCCTTCCTTGCGAATGAGCTTAGTATGGCACTCAGGGCAGTTTTCTACAAATTTGATAGGAAAAACACCTTGTGGTCTTTTGGACAAATCTACACTCATCACTTGCGGGATAATTTCCCCTGCTTTTTGCACAAAAACGGTATCGCCTTCGTGTAAGTCTAAGCGCGTGATTTCGTTGGCATTGTGTAGCGTGGCACGTTTTACGGTTGTGCCTGCTAATTTGACAGGTTTCAAGTTTGCTACTGGCGTAACTGCGCCCGTTCTGCCGACTTGGAAAGTTACAGATGCTAAGATAGTGGCGGCATTTTCTGCCTTGTATTTATAGGCAATAGCCCAGCGTGGACTTTTGGAAGTAAAGCCCAGTATTTCTCTTTGGGCATAGTCATTGATTTTGACCACAATGCCGTCCGTATCCATGGGAAGGTCGTAACGCTTGGTTTCCCAGCGATTGATGAAATCGATAACTTCTGCTATATTTTTGCACTTTTCGTAGTCAGCCGAGATATTGAACTTTGCCTCTTTGAGTGCAAGTAAGGACTGTTCGTGTGAGGCAAATACCTGATTATCAACCAGAAAATCATAGCCATAAAACATGAGATTTCGCTTGGCAACCACAGAGGAATCTTGCATTTTTACAGTTCCCGAAGTAGCATTTCGGGGGTTTGCCAAAAAAGTCAGGAGTTTTCGCCCTTCTTTTTCGCGCTGTTCATTTTCTTTGGCTATTTCATCATTGATTTTGTCGAAACTATCATGCGGCATTACTACCTCACCTCTGACCTCAAAACTTTGTGGAAGTGCTTGATGATGAATACTTAATGGAATGGTGCGAATGGTTTTGATATTGGTGGTAACATCATCTCCTTGCTCGCCATCGCCGCGAGTTACGGCATTGGTCAGGAGGCTATTTTCGTAGATGAGGCTCATGGCTACCCCGTCAAATTTGAGTTCGCAGATGTACTCATAAGGCACATCACCCAGCAGTTTTTTAATGCGTTCGTCAAACTCTTTCAATTCGGTTTCATTGTAAGTATTTGAAAGAGAAAGCATTGGACGCTTGTGAGTGAGGGTAACGAAATCTTTGGTAATGCCTCCGCCCACGCGAAGAGTTGGGGAATCGGGCAGGGCAAACTGTGGGAATTGTTTTTCTAAATCAATGAGTTTGTTCAAGAGCATATCAAACTCATAATCAGAGATTTCTGAGCTATGGGCTTGGTAATATTGCTCATTATAGTAGCTTACTTTCTGAGAAAGTTCTTGGATAGTTGTTTGTGCTTGTGCGTCAGTCATTTTCTTTTGTGATAATAAAAGTCGCTAATTTAGGAAAACATATCGTAATTTTTTCAATCTGTCTTGGTAAATTTGGAAATAAAAGTAGGTTACTTTTTTGTGTTAAAGCGTTTCGACAATTTGATTAGAATTGTTTATTTTTGTTTTGTGAAATAATGAATAACAAAGAAAAATTAAGAATATGGAAACACTGGTAAGTACAAGAGATGCTTATGTTGCTTTATTCAAGGTACTACCTTTGGGAGAGCAACAAGCTATTTATGAGATGATTAGAGAACTTTTAGAAGACATAGAAGATGGTCTTTTGATAGAAGAACGCAAAGATGACCCCAAAGAAGATTATATGGTATTTAGGCAACGATTAATCAAAGAGGGCAAAATTAATGTACCAAATAGTCATTAGCAAAAAGGCACAAAAAGAAATTGATACTTTACCTGTTTATATTAGCGGGAATGTGGACACGCATATCTTGGCATTGGCAGATAATCCTCGACCGCAAGGTTGCAAAAAATTAGAGGGCTTTAAAAACGCGTATCGTATTCGCGTGGGTAAATATAGGATAGTTTATACGATAGAAGATAATATTTTGACAGTTACTATTGTAGCGATAAGAAATAGAAAAGATGCTTATGATGATTTTTAAAATCGCAATACTTTTGTGATAAGGTCTGCTACGAAAACACATATCGTAATTTTTTCAATCTGTCTTGGTAAGTTTGGAGATACTTTTCTTTGCTTTCCTCTGAAAGAAAGGATTTTGCCACTAAATTATGTACTTGTTTTTCGTTTTCCAAAGATATAAAATCAGTTATGATAGTTTCTGCGGTTTTTTGGGCAATTTCCATTCTTTTTGCCAGTTCAATCCAGTCATTGTAGGCATAAAATCCATTTGCTTGGAAACTTTGGGTTTCAAAATCATCTTCGAAAAGTCCTTTTTGGGCTGCCAAGTCTGAAAAATCTCCATGTAGCTGGGTATTGAGTAAATCATACGCAGGAGAAAGTACAAAAATGTCTTGCTGATACTCTTTTTCTATCAATGAAAAATTTTTCAGGTGTGCATCTCCATTCCCTACCAAGTAATTGAATAAGAGTAGTTTATAGAGTTTTTTTGCTTCTATTTCATAATCAGCTACAAACTGTTTCATCACTTTGGCAAGCTGCTCGTAGCTGAAATTATATTTGTAGTTTTCTCCATCATTTTCTGCGGTTTTGCCAAATAAGGTTGCAAAATCTTCTTGGCATAGCTTTTCGCCCCTGTGATTATAGTCAAAACGCTTGGCAATGTAGGCTGGTTCGCCATCTTGGAAAAAAGTGATGGCGCAATGGGCTGTGTGGATTCTAAAAATTTGTTTGGCAATAAGCATCGTTAAATGTTCATTTGCAGGCACTTGGGATGCATTGCGTATGCCATTGGGGATAGGTTTTAAGATGAAATCTCCTTTTTTATCTGTCAAGAGCAGTTGGTTTTCAATCAATTTTAAGGAATATTTTTCCTGAACACCTGAAAGGGAAATTTGGTGGTGTGTAATGAATATTTCTGCCTCTTTTGTGCGGCTATGTGGAGAGAGAAAAGGCAAGATATGACTTACTTTTTTACTTGAAAAAAGATTACTTAATGCCTGTGGGCTATAAGATTGATTCCCTTCTTCCAGTGTGGCAGGGCAGTATGATAGATTGATTTTCATTTGACTTCTTTGACAGTAACTGCGCCAATAGTTTCTGAATGGGCTATTTTTAAGAGGAGTGTAAAATAATCATTTTCGTCAATTTTTAACAAGCGACATATTACTTTTTTATTGCTTCCCTCGGGGAGCATATTAAAGAAAAAGGGGAACAAGCCATCTGCCTGATAGACTTGCTGGGTTTTGGGCAAAGTGAGGCTAATGGGCTTTTGATGAGGGTCTTGGAAATAGCTTTCGGTATATCGAAAGCTATATTTTTGATTCATTTTTTGTATGAACCCTGCTGATTGGTCTTTGAAAAAAACTTCTCCTACTTGCATGATGATTTTATCTTGGATTTGAAGATTTTTTATTTCTTCACGTGTTTGCTTCCTTTTCTTAGCCCAAAATTAGCAAAATAGGGGGACAAAAATGTTTTTCTACTAAAATTCTTCGCTTTCCAGTTGATTTGCCTGTCTGACGATATGGTGAATCACGTCATCAAGTTCTTTGGTGGCTCTTTCCAAGTATTCCATCAGTTCTAAATTTTCGCCTTCTAATTTGTCTTTTTCGAAAAGGCTAATCAAGCCCAAGATAGAGGAAACGGGGCGGCGCATCACGTGTGATTGCATGAAAGCAATCTCTCTGAGTGCTTCCAGTTGCCTTTTGATGCGTTTTTCTGCGCGTTTTTTGCCTGTAATGCCTACCAAATAAATAGCTACACCTATAATTTCACCTTGTTCTCCATAAACAGGATAGAAATAATACTTAATCCAAATACTACTTTCTTCTTCGAGGAATAATTCGCGTTCGTTTTCTGATTTTTCTCCTTGGAGGGCATGGGTAAGTGCGGTCTTGAAAATGGTACTATACTCACCTGAAATATAACCCAATATATCTTCTCCCATCTGCAACTCTTTTTGTGCAAACTGCTTGGCATATACATTGGCAAGGTTATTAAAAAAAATGATTTTAAAGTTAGTATCTACCAGCACCTTGCTTTCATTTTTGCTATTGACCATGGCGCGTAGCTTATACTCTGACTGCCTGACTTTTTCTTCTGATTTTTTGAGTTCGGTGATGTCCTGTATAAAGACCGTCAGCCCTTCGGAAGAAGGATAAATAGATACTAAAAACCACTTGTTCAAGCGCGTAGAAAAAAGCTCATTTTGGGTGCTTACTTGTTCTTTTTGTACTTGCTCTATGGCAGTAGCAATGGCTGGATTGTTGCCTTTGTTCACTATATCCCAGATGCTCATGCCTATCGCTTCTGCCTTAGTGATTTCCATTACTTTTTTGAAGGCTTGATTGATGGCGCGGATACGCAACTCTTGGTCTAAAACAAAATAAGCATCTGTAATATTTTTTAAGATAATATCTAATCTTGTGGCATACGCCTTGGCTACATAGTTTACGCGCGCGATGCGCGAAATATCATGCCCTATGCACAGAATACCCACAGGCTCACTATTTAGGTCTTTGAGCAGGGAAAAATCCCATTTAGTCCAAAAATAGAGATTGCTCTCTCCTTCGGGCTTGCGGACTTGGAGGCTGACCACCTTAGTAGGGTCTTTGATGCACTCATTAGCTGCCAGATTGCATTTTTCTAAGTCGTCAGGGTGAATTGTGGTGGCGAAAGGCGTACCTATAAAATCCGTAGAAAGATGGGAAAACTGCTCTTGGAATTGGTCATTGACATAGCTATACTTGCCCTCGAGGTCTGTAACCACTACATTGAAGGTAGTAGAGTTTGCCAAATAGCTGGGAATAAGGGCGGCGATATTGTTTTTTTGTTGCATGGTGTCAAACAGTTATAAAATTGGTATATATTAAAGATTGTTGTTAAGACTTTAGCCAAGCCTCTGCTGCTTCGGTAGTATCAAATATCTTGGCTTTGTGTCCTTGAAGATATTTTTCGCTTTCTTCCTCAAAAAACTCTAAGGATAAATTGACGAAATAATCATTTGGATTAACAAATGCTGTTTTGGAATACCCATATTTTATAGCTTTGGGCAGGTATTCCTTGACCATCCACTCATTGTGTGATTCAAAGCTACCTTCACTATTAGTAAGGTCTGTAAGTCCTTTTAACACTACGTAGCTATGGACGCGCAGATACTTAGCAATGGCGATGTAGGCATCTACAAGTACATCTATTGGCACATATCCATACCAAGTGGCGTATAAAATTTGGCTTGCAGTATCAAAATATATTTTCAAAAAAAGCGTATCTGTCATTAGGTGATAAAAAGACAAAGATTGTGAGTTTTCCTCAATGGTTTTCATAGCTTTCCTTTGTTAAAGTATGTTATTAGATTTATATACTGCTTTCCCAAGTAATCAAATACTCATCAAACTCTTCTCCTTTGCTTACCTCTTTTAGATAGTTTACACTCACCGAATCTTCTTTTACAAAAATGCACCTTTGTACCAAGCCTTTGAGCAAGCCTAATTGGAGTTTACTATTAAAAGTCTGTGTTCTTTGTAGCACGATATGCCTTTCCTCGACCTTTATAATTTTCCAGCCTCTTTCTTTGGGGTCTTTGATGGTGGTACTGGCGGCAATATTCACACCTGCTATAATTTCCATCACACTTGACTTGACTTCTATGATATAATTGACCACCAGCATATCATATATTGTATCACCTATGCTTTCCCCTACTTGGATAATTACCTCATCATCTAAGTTTTGTTCTACCCAATCGCAGACCTCATTATACAACCGCATAGGAATATGCTCATAAATATCACTCAAATCATAGCCCTTGGTGATGGTCAGCAAGGCATCAGTTCCATGATTCAAAGATGCTACTACCTCAATCACGTTTTTGACATACTGCGTCAAAAGAGTTACGCCTTCCGTCGAATTGTCCATTACATTCGTTTTTTATTAGTAAAAAATAATAAATTCTATGTATATGACAACTATTAAGCAAATAAGAATTATAAAACCTATTTAATCATAGTAAAAAGCCTATTCATCATTGCAAAAACAAGTTTAATCTAAAATGAATGTTTAATCCATTTGTTTAAAAACATATAGGTATATAAAATAAAACTTTTTCTGTTGCGCTACTATAATATTAGCCTAATCAGCGTTTTGCTATGACAAATAAATAACTATTCTTATAATTTTTATGCTGTAGTTCATCAAATATTGAAAGTTTAAATCGTTTAAATTATTGATAATCAATATTTTAATTTTATTTTTTTTTCAAATCAAGATTCATTGACTATGGGTCAATATCATTACAAATGTAGAATAGATAAAATGCAAATACAATGGATTTTTGAAACTTACTACATGGACTTTAAAGCATATTTTTGGCGGAAGGCAGAAGGAGAAAGCCCTGTTTTTTTCTTAAAGACGCGAGAAAAATAAAACTCATCTTCGAAATTTAACTGTGCCGCAATCTCTTTGATAGAGTTGTCGGCATAGCAGAGGTAGCGTTTTGCCTCCAACATCACCCTGTCAGTAATAATTTGGCTGGCGGTCTTGCCTGTATTATTAAGTAGCGTCTGATTCAGTTTCTTGATACTCACATTGATAGCTTGGGCATAAAATGCAGCAGAACGATTGGTTTCATAGCTTTTTTCTAAGCTCTGCACAAAATTTTTGTAGATTTGCTTTTCCTTGATGAGAAATACAGGCTGCAAGGACTGATGCTGGCTCAGGCTTTCCAGCATAATGAGCAGCGAAAATAGCATGGATTGCAAGGAAAGCGCGTAATGTGGCTGGTATTCTTTGGCATACTCCCTCAACATCACCTCCAAAAAAGGATTGATATTAAAATCTGCCCCTATATCCAATACTTTGCGCGGAGAGAGTGGATTGAGAATAGAAAAATTTTGTAAGGTTTTGTACTGCTCGCTACTAAAAAAATTGTACGTAAAAAGGAATATATACCCCTGATAGTGTGAATAATCTTCGCAGTGTACGCAACCCTGCGGGACAATAAGCACCTGATTTGCCGCTACTTGGCACGATTCAGAATCTACCATTTGCATAGTAGTTCCTTTTCTGACAAACATCACAAGTACAAACTCGTGCCTGTGATGAATGAATCGTCCTATGTGGTCTGCGCTACTGCCTTGTTCAGCTTTTTTTATAATCTCGAAATGAATCTGTTTCTTGTCGGGGCGTTCAAAGAAAAAAGAAGGTATTTTATTCATGGCATACTATGGTCGTAAAATTTACTTAGCGTTATTTATAGGTCAAAATGTAAATAATATTCACTTACCAACTCAAAATATTATACGAGCAGGCTTTTTACTCATACAAAGAAGCAAAAATTTACACTTGCGCGTAAAACTACTTACTTCCATTTATTTTTCAAAAAAATCAAAACTTTTTTAGCGTATAAATTTTACTATGCAGGTAAGTTTTATCATTGACAATTCTTGGTTCTTTATGATTTTACTTGATAGGATTTTAGTTAAAAGCAAATCTAATCATTTTGATAAAATTTTTAACATACCTAAACCCTCTTGCAATCCTTTTAATGACTTGAATTTTAGAATTGATGCCCTCCAAAACACCATTGCTAATTTTGGAATTAAAATAATTACAAATACCTTCAAAATGGTTATTGATGGTGTTTGTAAAAGCATTTTTGCCCATTTTTTCTGCTGCAAAATCAGCCATAAAAGCCAATAGAGCAGAGGCTTCCTCTTTACTTTTCAGTGTATAAAAATGTGTCATTGTTTCCATCATTAGTTGAATATTTTCTATAAAACAATGGGCTTTTTTTTCTAATTTTTCTAAATGTTTGACTAACAATTTTATCACGTGCCACTTATCAAAAGTAATATTGGCTTGTGGAAAAAAAGTAGTTGCCCCACTGATAAAAGCAGGAGACATATCCATAGAAATATGCTTGATTGCCTCAGGATAAGGATGGTCTTGGTAAAATTGTTTGACGCATTGAGCAGATTTACCCTCATAAATACCAATAATTCGCTTAGTATCAAGGTCATAAAAAGTAGTAATATAATGATGCCCCTTGCGTGTAGAAGTTTCATCATAGGCAATACGAACTGGACAGGTATCAAAATGGTCTATCTCCAACTCCTTTGTATAATAATGGTACAAATGTTCTACTCGTTGTATATTGATTTTCAATTGGCGGGCTACTTGTGTGAAAGAACAACTTAATTGAAGTAAATACATTACATTTGCCTCATACAATAGCGTAAAACGACTATTTTCACGTGCAAAAGTAATTTCAGGTTTGGATAGTTTATGGGTTGTTTTATGACGATAAATAGGTAAATCACAATGAAAAAAACAACGATACTGGAAAAAAGACAAATGTTCCCAAGTACGCTCATAATAACTATGAACCACCAAATCAGTGGGTAAATTGGTATCAGTGTAAGTCAAATAAATATGGGCTTCCAATGATTTTGCATCTCGTTGAATATGAGATATTGAAAAAGAAGGAGGAAGTGATAAAAATTCTTCCAGATAATTCACTAATTCCATTTTGATATGTGTTTTTACAAAATTATTAAAACTTCAAGTAAAATCATAAAGAACCCAATTCTTTTTGTAGCATTTTTTATAAATCACTATTTTTGTTTAAATTTTTACCAATTTTGTATGCTGAAAAACATGAATTTGGGTTTAGAAATACTTTTTTAAATACATAGAACACAGATTTTACGGATTAAACAGATGAACACTGATTTTTAAACAAAATCCTAACCACTTAACTTTGGGGACTAACACATTAAGCTATCAAATGATTGCTTCATATAAAAAATAATTTTATGGAATTACTACATAAAGAAATTACTGATGCTATTATTAACGTTTATTATGACGTTTATAACGAACTTGGACATGGTTTTTTAGAGAAAGTATATCAAAACTCAATGTATTTAGAATTGAAGCATAAAGGCTTTCAAGTAGAAGCACAAAAGCAAATAAAAGTGCGTTATAAAGGTATTGAGGTTGGTGAATATTATGCAGATTTAATCATAAACGATACTATCATATTAGAGCTAAAGGCAAGTGAAGTTTTAGTACATGAAAATGCACTACAACTACTTAACTATCTTCGTGCTACGGATAAAGAAGTAGGGCTACTGTTTAATTTTGGTAAAAAAGCGGAATTTAAGCGTTTGATATTTACCAATGATAGAAAAAAGATTCATAAAAATCCGCCTAATCCGTAAAATCTGTGTTCCAAGAATTTAGCGATGAAGCAAATAAAAAAAAGATGCGTGAAAATCCGCCTAATCCGTAAAATCTGTGTTCCAAGAATTTAGCGATGAAGCAAATAATAAAAAAAAGATGCGTGAAAATCCGCCTAATCCGTAAAATCAGTG
>JAAFJS010000169.1 GCA_013298985.1 Cytophagales bacterium | reverse complement strand
GTTAAAAAACAAGTTTTTATTGTATTTAATAACCATTCATAGTATAATTGCGTTACAGGTAAGTAATATTATGTTTTAAATGTCATTTATGGAACAAGCACTCCTATCAGAAGAACAAAAAACATCAAAAAACGAGCAATGGTTTGATGAACTTGTTGGATTGATTAGAACACATGAGGTAGAATTAGAAACGAATACAGCTACCAATGAGGTAAAAGAATTTTATAATAATGCTATTCAGGGAAATATTGATGATATGGTTCTTTTTAATAAAAAACTATCTCAAAAGCACTTTGTTGCTAAGATTATTTGGGATTACATCAATATTTTGGGAAAACAACTTCCTTTGAAATTAGCTTTTGACTATAATGATTCTTCTGTATTGGTCTGGGCTGAAATCGCGGAAAATAATTTTGAAGTAGAAAAAAGAATTATTTTGGCAGAAGCTAAAATCAATGCTAATTATCATAAATATGGCTTTGCAATGTCAAGCACTATCGTAGAGAATTGTGATAATCTGAAAATTCCTAATCATTACACCACTTACAAAGGATAGCATTGGCAAAATTTGAGGAGCATATCAAACAAGCAAAACAAAATCTTGAATTTTTAAGCAAAGTAAACCATCATATCGACACACACTATGATTGGCAAGTTACCATTTGTTTTTATGTGGCAGTTCATTTAGCGAATGCACATATTTCAAAGTTTGGTGTGCAGTATCGAAAGCATACAGACGTAAATTTTGCGCTAAACCCTGAAAATAAAACTTCCGTTTGTAAGTTGCCAGAAGACAAATATATTTCATACATCATACTTCACAATTTATCGCGCAGAGCAAGGTATCTTGTAAATGACAAGCAAGATGATATTAGGAATGAAAATCCATTTTTCACCTATGATAAACATTTGGCAAAGGCTTTAAGGCATTTAGACAATTTGCTTGTGTATTTTATGAGTTTTTATGATATTACTTTTCTGCCCATCGATATTAAATGTCAAAGCATTGGTACAAATGATGGATTGACCATTTTTAAGAAAAAATAATGCTTTTAGCAGGCATTTTTTTATTCAAAATCCTCATATAATAAATATTTTTTTCTCATTTCCTTGTATTTTTTTAAGCCCGCCTGCCAATTAGCCTTGATTTCTGCTTCTGATTTGCCTTCTATAATCATTTTTTTCAGTGTTTCGCTTCCAGCCAAGCGGTCAAAATGATTGGTTTTCAAGAAAAAATTTTCTTTTTTCTCACATTTTTGGTAGAAATCAATGAGGTATTTCAGCGAAAGTTGCATCTTAAAAGCATCTGTCTTTCTCAAATCCAAGCCGTAGCAAAGATTGCCTTTCTGCGGTGGATTCATTGTGCCTGGCTTGTCTTCGGGTGTAAAAGTATAAGTTCCGTATTTGCTTGTAGGTGAGCCTATTACCTGAAATTGTGTATCTGTTCCGCGCCCCACACTCACTTCCGTTCCTTCAAAAAAGCAAAGGGAAGGATAAAGCAAAATAGACTGGTAATTGGGCATATTGGGCGAGGTCTTGATGGGTGGCATATAGGGCATCGCGTGCGTGTAATCCTCGTTTTTTATCACAGTGAGCCTGCACTGAACGCCTTTTTCAAGCCATTTTTCGCCATTTATCATCTGAGCCAGCTCCCCCACAGTCAAGCCATGCACCACAGGAATCGCGTGCATACCCACGAAAGACTGAAACTTCAAATCCAGCACTTCCCCATCTACATAGTGTCCATTGGGATTGGGTCTGTCAAAAACCATGACCTCCTTGCCATTTTCGGCACACGCCTCCATCACATAGTGCATGGTGCTGATATAAGTATAAAATCTTGCGCCAACATCTTGAATATCAAAGATAACCACATCAATATCTCTCAAATGTGCTGCACTGGGTTTGCGGTCTTTGCCATACAAAGAAATAATTGGCAAGCCCGTTTTGGGGTCTTGGCTATTGACTATTTTTTCGCCGTCAGCCGCCGTCCCGCGAAATCCATGCTCTGGCGCAAATATTTTTTTGACATTCACCTTCTTTTCCAATAACAAATCGACGATATGCCTGCCATCAAGTTGTGAAGTTTGATTTACGACCATCGCCACCGTTTTATCTTTGAGCAAAGGCAGATACTCATCCAGCCGCGCCGCGCCCAGCACAATATCACTTGCTTGAATGGAGGCTTGACGACTACCTATTAGTTCATTTTTTGTGATTTTTCCTACATTTTTTTGCGAGTTGCATTGCAAAAAAATAAAAATGAGTATAATAAAGACAGAGAGATTTTTCATATTTTGTTAGTTTTTAAAGACAAAAATAGAAGAAAATATAGTATTTGCTAACTTCCCCAATTTTTAGTTAGTTCTAAATTTAATAAAAATTTCATCTATCTTTGCGGAAAAATAAAAACTGTCAAAAGTCTATATCCGTAGAAATACATAAAAATAAGACTGTCCACGCTAAACAGCAGTAGAATTTATTTAAAATTTCTATCTTTGCAAAAAAATAAAGACATTTTGTCAGTAAGCAGTTCATTGGTACTATAATCGTTAAAAGTTTTGAAGTTTGAAAACGGTTTGAGGTTTGAAATAAAGAACACTAAAATATCAAGCCTCAAAAAACAAACCTCCAATAGCAAAAATATTTTATGATAGATTTCATCACCAAAAGTTTGGCAAAAGTTTTCGGAACAAAATCCGAACGAGATTTGAAGCTCATCACGCCTTACGTTGCAAAAATAAATGCAGAACATCAGAAACTTACCTTGATTTCTGATGATGCACTGCGCGCCAAAACGACTGAATTTAAGCAAGAAATTGCCAATGCTGTTCAGACCATAGACAGTGCTATTGCTGGTTTTCGCAGGCAAATAGTAGATAGTCCTGAAATGGATATTACAGAAAAGGAGCAGATTTTTAATGCGATAGACAAGGCAGAAAAAGAGAGAGATTTGCAGCTTGATAGCGTACTGACGGACTTGATTCCGCGCGCTTTTGCGGTGGTGAAGGAAACAGCAAGGCGATTCAAAGAAAATAGGCAACTGGTTGTAACACTTACCACACATGACCAATTTATTGCGGCACAGCGTCAAGGAGTTAGCATAGAAGGGGAGAAGGCTATCTGGGCAAATAAATGGATGGCGGCTGGAAACGAAACTACTTGGGAAATGCTGCACTATGATGTGCAGCTCATTGGCGGAATTGTACTTTTCCAAGGCAAAATCTCTGAGATGGCAACAGGTGAAGGTAAAACACTGGTTGCGACCTTGCCCGCTTATCTACGTGCGCTCGCAGGAAACGGCGTACATATTATCACCGTAAATGATTATTTGGCAAAACGCGATTCTGAATGGATGGCTCCTATCTTTGAGTTTCATGGCATGAAGGTAGATTGTATTGATAAACACCAACCCAATACGCCCCAACGCAGAAACGCCTATCTTGCAGACATTACTTATGGCACAAATAACGAATTTGGCTTTGATTATCTGCGCGATAATATGGTGCGAAGTGTGGAAGAAATGGTGCAACGTCGCCACTATTTTGGTATGGTGGACGAGGTAGATTCGGTCTTGATTGATGATGCCCGAACGCCACTAATTATTTCAGGTCCAATCGGTGCAGGCAATGCAGAAGAAATTGAATATCAGGAGTTAAAGCCACGAATAGCCAAGCTGGTAGAGAACCAAAAACGATTGGTACAAGATTTTTTGAATGACGCAAAAAGAAAATTGGCTGACGGCAACAAACAAGATGGTGGTTTAGCACTTTTCCGCGCACACCGCGGCTTGCCCAAGTACAAGCCCTTGATTAAGTTTTTGGGAGAAACAGGCATGAAACAAACCCTACTTGATACGGAAGGCATTTATTTGCAGGACAACTCTCGCCTCATGCCCGAAGCGGACAAACCTTTGCTTTTTGTAATTGATGAAAAAAATAATTCTGTTGATTTGACAGGAAAAGGCATAGATTTGATTACTGAGCAAGGCGAAGACAAAGAATTTTTCGTTTTGCCTGACTTAGGTGCTGACTTGGCTGACTTTGAGAAAAATAGCCAAGACCTTGATGATGACCAAAAGTTACAAACAAAAGACAAAATCATTCAGGATTATAGTACAAAAATGCAGAGAATCCACTGTATCAATCAGTTACTCAAAGCCTATACGCTTTTTGAAAAAGATACAGAATACATCATAGATGAAGGAAAGGTAAAAATCGTAGATGAGCAAACGGGGCGTATCATGGACGGAAGGCGTTTTTCTGATGGTTTGCACCAAGCCTTAGAAGCAAAGGAAAACGTGAAAGTAGAGGAAGCTACCCAAACTTACGCAACGGTAACGCTACAAAACTATTTCAGAATGTACCACAAACTGGCGGGCATGACGGGTACGGCGGAAACCGAAGCAGGCGAGTTTATGGACATTTACAAACTTGATGTAGTGGTTATTCCTACCAATAGGAACATTACAAGGAAGGATTACGAAGACAAAGTGTATAAAACAGTTCGCGAGAAATACAATGCAGTCGTAGAGGAAATTCAGGAATTGGTTGCCAAAGGCAGACCTGTGCTGGTGGGTACTACTTCGGTAGAAAATTCTGAAATTCTCAGTAGAATGTTGAAAATCAGGAAGATAAATCACCAAGTATTGAACGCAAAATACCATGCCAAAGAAGCAGACATCGTGGCAGAAGCAGGCAAATCAGGCACAGTTACCATTGCTACAAACATGGCAGGTCGCGGAACGGACATCAAACTTTCGCCCGAATCGAAGGCGGCAGGTGGCTTGGCTATCATTGGTACGGAAAGGCACGAAGCGCGTCGCGTGGACAGGCAGTTGCGCGGGCGTTCGGGCAGGCAGGGAGACCCTGGCACTTCCCAGTTTTTTGTCAGCTTGGAGGATAGCCTGATGCGTATGTTTGGCTCTGGAAAAATTGCGGGTATCATGGACAGATTGGGCTTAGAAGAGGGCGAGGTAATTCAGCACTCCATGATTACTTCTTCTATTGAGCGAGCGCAAAGAAAAGTTGAGGAAAACAATTTTGCCATCAGAAAGCGTTTGTTGGAATATGACGAAGTGATGAATTTGCAAAGACGTGTGATTTATTCTCGCCGCAAAAACGCACTTTTTGGTGATAAATTGGAACTGGACGTAATGACCATGTTTTATGAAAATGCGCGCCACGCCATCGAGGATAACAAAGGCGATTATGATAACTTCCGTTTACAGGTATTGCATTTCTTTGGTTATTCCACACATATAGATAAGCATCATTTTGATACAGCCAAATCAGAGGTTTTGATAGATGAATTGTATGACGAAGCCTTTGCACACTACAACGCAAAAAATGCCAAAATCGCAGAAAATGCCTATCCCATTCTTAACGATATATACCAAACTCACAGCGCAACGATTAAGGAGATTGGCGTTACCTTTACTGATGGAAAGAAAATGATAGGTGTGCTGGCTGACCTGTCCAAAGCCGTAGAAACCAAAGGAAAAGAATTGGTAAAAAGCATGGAACAAGGGCTTACACTGGCTCTCATAGACCAAAACTGGAAGGAACACCTACGCGAGATGGACGACCTGCGCCAGCAAGTGCAGTTTGCAGTTTTAGAGCAAAAAGACCCCTTGATGGTGTATAAGTTTAGTGCTGTTGATTTATTCCAAAATTTTATTGGCAATTTGAACGAAAATACCACAGCCTTTTTGTCAAAAGCCCATATCAAAGAAGAAGAGCAGCGCGAGGCAGCAGTCCAAGATGCGGAGGTAGTTCGCCGTCGCAATCAAAATCGCCCTAAGCTACAAACTCGCAAAGATGATTCGGAATCTACACTCAGCGGCACTCAGGCAAACAGTGATGCAGTCAAAAATATGATGCAGGAAAAAGTAGAAATCACCAAACCGATTATTGCAAGTAAAGAGCCTGACCGCAATGCCAAAGTTACCGTACAGTACGCAGATGGTACGCTGAAAAAAGATGTCAAATATAAAAGTGTGGTTGATGATGTCAAAAATGGCAGATGTGTGGTGATTGAAGGTTAAAGATAAATAATTTGAAGTAGTTTGAAATTTGAATACTTCTGTTTTGACAAAGCAAAAAACACAAGTATTCAAATTTTTTATGCGTTCCTAAACTCCGTTAGGAGTTTCATATTGGTAGAAATATCATATTGTGAGGCTCACAAACTCCGTTAGGAGTTTTATAATCAACTATTTATACAACTCCTAACGGAGTAGAAATATATTCATATCAATTTTCTACTACCGCAACGGCGAACCGTCAACATTTAACACCTACGGTGTATTTATAAGAATGTTTATTTTTGTTGAACTACTTATTATAATTATTGCATAAAATATTGATTATGAAATATTTGTGCGGTTTTCCGTTTCAATTAATTCATAATTTATAACTTATAATTCATAACTTAATTAACGTATAATTTTTTTAAAATGATTTATCCGATTGTGGCTTACGGTGACCCAGTATTGAGAAAGGTGGCGCAAGACATTCAGCAGGAAAGTGATGTGGATATCAAAAAGTTGGTAGAAGATATGTTCGAAACCATGCACGCCTCTAACGGAATAGGGCTTGCCGCACCTCAGATAGGTTTGGCACTTCGCTTGTTTGTAGTTGATGGCAAAGAAACCGAAGATGAAGAAATTAAAGATTTTAGACAAGTATTCATCAATGCCCAAATCTTGGAGGAAGAAGGCGAAAAATGGGCTTTTGAGGAAGGCTGCCTCAGTATTCCTACCATCAGGGAAAATGTGATGCGCCATGCAAAACTTCATATTCGCTACTATGACGCGGACTGGAACTTACACGAGGAAACTTATGAAGGCATGAAGGCGCGTGTTATCCAGCATGAATACGACCATATCCAAGGTGTACTTTTCATAGACCACCTCTCAGGTTTACGCAAGCGATTGCTCAAAGGAAAATTAACCTGAAAAACAAAGAGTTAGAAAGAGCAAGACTTATCAAAAATAGTTTTTTTGCGCGGGCAAGCCATGAGCTTCGCACGCCCGTCAATGGCATTTTGGGCTTGGCAGAAATGCTCAGTGAACACGCCACCGAAGCGCAGTCAGAGTACATCAAGGCACTTTCGCAGGTAGCAAATCAGTTGAAAACGGTAGTGAATGACCTGCTGGATTTGTCCAAATTAGAAGACAAGAAAATTACTTTTGAAAGTATTGATTTTCAGTTATCAGAAGTTTTTAATAATATCTACTTGGCTTTTAAGCCGTTGGCAGAAAAAAAGCAAATCCAAATTTTTTTTGCTGCTGACCTCAAAGTCCCGACCTTTCTCAAAGGCGATAGCACTCGACTTACTCAGATAATTTATAATCTGGTGAGCAATTCCTTAAAATTTACTGAAAAAGGAAATGTAACGATTCAAGCAGAAGTAAGCGAAATATTACATGACACCAAGCAATATATGCTCAAATTTTCTGTACAAGATACGGGCATTGGCATTGCTACTGACAAATTAGTACAAATTTTTGAGCCATATTCTCAGGAAAGTGATGAAACTTACCGACTTTACGGTGGAACAGGCTTGGGGCTGACCATTGTGAAGCAATTAGTGGAGGCGATGGGCGGCAAGATTTCTGTGCAGAGCAAGCAGGGTGAAGGAACAACTTTTTATTTTATGCTACCTTTTTTACTTGGAAATTTACCAGAAGGAAAACAACACGAAGTGGAAACTCAAAAGTACCAGCATCGTCGCGCCTTGGTAGCTGACGACAACAATATCAATCTAATTATTATTGCCAAAAAACTGCAAGACATTGGTTTTGAAACAGATAAGGCAAGCAATGGGCAAGAAGCACTGGACAAATTGGGCGAATACAAGTATGACCTGCTCTGTCTGGACGTGGATATGCCTGTCCTTGATGGCTACGAAACTACCAAACAGGTCAGAGCAAGGCAGGAGGAGTATTATCAGCAAATTCCTATCTTTTTGATGACGGCTTATTCATACGCAGACATAGAAGAAAAAGTCGCAGGCATTGGCTTTTCTGATTTCTTGACCAAACCATTTGAAACCAAGACACTCTTACAAAAACTGCACAAGCACTTCCCTCAAATCACCTCCAAAGGCTATGAAATACAGCTTAACATAGAGCAAATCAATGAGTTTAGCCAAGGCGATAAGGAGTTTGAAAAGGAGTTGATGAAACAAGTTATCTATGCTTTACATGAATTCAAAACTGAATACAAGAATTTGATAGATTACCAAGTTAGTGAAAAACAGATTATTGACTTGGTGCATAAGTACAATATGATTTTTGCCATGCTTGCCAATGATATTTTGCGCCAAGAGATTAAAAATACGTGCCAAGTTTTGCTCTCTTCGTCCAATCAGTCAAGTGCCAAAGATGCCCTGATAAGTCGCATTTACAAACTTTGCGACGAAACCATAGAGCAAATGGAAATTAGATTATAAGCAATCAGGCACTAATCATAAAAACGTATAATCCTATAATTCATCACTAATCACTACTTATTTATGTCTTATAGCACTATTCTTATCATAGATGACGAACAAAGCTATTTGGACATCATCACCAATACGCTGAAAAATAAGCACCACAAGGTCTTGCAGGCTCTCAACGGAAAAATGGGCTGCAAGGTAGCCGAAAGATTTTTGCCTGACATTATCATCATGGACTGGGAAATGCCCGAAATGAATGGCATTGATGCTATTAAATTCCTGAAAAATCAAGAGAATACCAAAGAAATTCCCATCATCATGGCTACAGGCGTAATGACTGCCGTAGAGCATCTGGAAACTGCGCTGAACGCTGGCGCGATAGATTACATCAGAAAACCAATAGACCCGCTCGAACTCTATGCCCGTATCAACTCTACCTTGAAGCTCTCCCGTTCCTACAAAGAAATCAAATCGCAAAAGGAAAATCTCGAAGACCTCAACCGCGAAAAAGATGGTATGGTAGGCGTAGTCGCGCATGACCTACGCGCACCACTTAACCGAGTGATGGGCTTGGCACAAATTATAAAAATGACCAAAGATTTAGATAAAGAACTGCTCGATACCTTAGCCTTGATAGAGAAAATGTGCGACTCTGGAATTTCTTTGATTCGGGACTTGCTGGTTATCAACAATGTAGAGTACGAAAGTGGGCAGATGGACTGGAAGGAAATTATACTCAATGATTTTATAACCCTACTCCTGAAAAACTATGAGGTACAAGCAAAAAATAAAAAAATAAAAATCCATTTTAATCACTCTCAAGAACAACTTATTATCAAAACTGATGAAACCTTTTTGGGGCGTATTATAGATAATTTACTCTCCAATGCACTTAAATTTTCCCCGCCCCACCTTAATATTTACCTGACTATCAGCCGTATAGAAAACAAGGCTGCTATTTCTATTCGTGATGAGGGCTACGGCATCAGCCCAGAAGACCAGCAGAAAATGTTTAAAAAATTTCAAAAACTTACTGCCCAGCCCACAGGTGGCGAAGACTCGACAGGATTAGGGTTGGCGATTGTAAAATCCTTAGTGGAAAAGCTGGAAGGGAATATACGTGTAGTCAGTGAGTTAAAAAAAGGGGCTGAATTTATTGTGGAGTTACCAATGAGAGCATAAATCTGACAAAAAAACAGCGCAAAATTAAAAAATCTTGCGCTGTTTAATCAATACTTTTTTTTCTTATGTTTTTACTTTGCTTTGAATTCTACCACGCGTATCGCAAAAGCAGGTTGCGTACCACCGTTGGTAATATTTTTGACGACAAAATACAGGTCTTTTTTACCCAAATCCACTTCTTTTAGCTCTATTGTTGCATCGCCCATAGGTAGTCCTTGTACCGAGCATGAGCCAATGAGCTTTCCATCAGGGCTGCCCTGACGCACCTCTACCGTTCCGCCTGCGCCCTGACTACCTGTGTAGATGGTCAGTTTGTCAATACCTGTCAAGTCAATGTCTTTGAAACCAAGTTGCGAACCTTCGCCTACTACGGCAACCTCTCCCACTTGTGGAACGTTATACTTCATCAAAATTTTCAGAATGTCCGCTTTTGAGGCTTTCTGCATTGGATTTTTCAACACCATTACTTTCTGGTTGGTAATAGGAGGCATACCGTTTGCGCCCCTGTCAGTATAAGCTGCACTCACAAAATAAACGCCTTGCTCACCCTTGCCTACGTGTTCTTTCAGTGCCAACTCGCCTTGCGAAGGTTTGATGTCTTGCTTTTTCTCTGCACCCAACGAAAGTATGTATTTGACCATTTCGCCTGCTTGGTCAGCATTAAAATTGGGGTGGGCAGACATGGCTTGTTCGCCCCAGTTGCCGCCGCCACCTTTGATGATTTTGCCTGCTAAAGTGCTGATAATCTTTGCATCAGCTTTTTTATAACGTTCTGCTACTTGTATATAAGAGGGACCAATAGACTTGCTGTTTAGCTGGTGGCAAGACTTACAAGTGCTTTCGTCCATGAGGCGTTTGCCCACAATGAAGCCCGTAATTTCGCTGGAAAGCTGATGCCCTTGCGCGATTTGGGTCAAATCGTAACCTTGCTGCAAGTAATTCACTGTTACAGCCACTTCTTCGGGTTTAATTTTGCCCTCAGCCATGCTTCCGTCTTCTTTATCTTTGACTTTGACTTGATATTTTACAGGTTTGTTTTCAAAATAAAAAGACGAATTTCCTTCTACCGCAATTTCTATTTCAGGAATTTCGTTTCCTGCCCTGATTTCCATGCTTTGTGTAGTGCTTGCGCCCTTAGCATCTGTAACTGTCAAAGTGGCATTGTAAATTCCCGCTTTTTCATAAGTAAAAATAGGATTTGCCTCTGTTGATTTGACACCAGTGCCGTCAAAATTCCACGCATATTTGAGCATATCTTCGTCATAATCAAGTGTTCCCTTCGAGGAAAACTGCACCGCAAAAGGCGTTGCGCCTACATTTTTAATAGCAGAAAGTTTCACCAAAGGTTTGCGATTCCCTGCATT
Organism: Cytophagales bacterium; assembly: GCA_013298985.1. Lineage (GTDB taxonomy): Bacteria > Bacteroidota > Bacteroidia > Cytophagales > Thermoflexibacteraceae > Thermoflexibacter. The sequence goes on along the minus strand of JAAFJS010000169.1, from coordinate 3,078 downwards.
AAAATTAATTTTTATCAAACGTGCTTCTTCATTTTGGGCAAACCACTTATTTCCGTACTCGATTAAATAAAGGCTTCCGTCTGTCCCAAACTGCATATCTATTGGATTACTGAAACGCATATTGCCCATGAAAGGCTCAATAGACTGTAAATCACCGTTTTTGTCCATCGTAACCACCAAGACCCAGCCGCGCATCCATTCGTAAATAAACAGTTTTCCGTTGTAATAATCAGGAAAAGTATTGTCTGTTTTTTGATAGTCAGCCGAATAAAAAACTTGTCCTGCCATGGCATTACGCCCCCCACTGCCCGAAGGCACGTTCACAATCGGAAACTCTGGCGAAGGTCCGTAAGGATACCAAATAAATGCCTTTTGCGCGGGAGGTAACTGCTTGTGTCCTGTGTTGTTGGGTGAGGTATTCATTGGTTTTTCTGCATTGAAAATATCGCCTGACTTTTTGGCAGAAAAATCATATTTGTTGTATGCTTTGCTATTTCCTACAAAAAGAGGCCAGCCAAAAAAACCAGCTTTTTTTGCCTGATTTACTTCGTCATGCCCTTTGGGGCCTCTGCCAAGGCTATCTTGCCCTGCGTCGGGACCTACCTCACCCCAATAAACAAAGCCCGTTTTGGAGTCGACAGAGATGCGGTAAGGATTGCGACAACCCATCACGAAAATCTCAGGTCTGCCCAGCGCATCACCTTTGGGAAACAAATTGCCTTCGGGAATGGTATAGCTCCCATCATTTTCTACCTTGATTCTCAATATTTTACCTCGCAAGTCATTGGTGTTTGCCGAAGATTTTTGCGCGTCCCAAGCACTTCTGCCTTCTCTTTCGTCGCTTGGGCTGTAGCCGTCAGAGGCGAAGGGATTGGTATTGTCGCCTGTGGAGAGATAGAGCAGCCCCTTTGCGTCAAAAGTAATAGAACCTCCTGTATGGCAGCACTCTTGGCGTTGTGTGGGTACTTTCAAGATGACTTTTTCGGTTGCAGTCAGTACGCTATCGCCGTTGAACTCAAATCGAGAAAGTTGGTTATGACTTTCTGTGGGGTGAGCATAGAAAATATACAGCCACTTGTTTTGGTCAAAATTAGGGTCAAGGGCAAGTCCCATGAGTCCGTCTTCGTGCTTAGTGTAGGGAGCAAATTTATTTATCTGCCTGATTTTGTTGGTCTTAGGTTCATACAACATGATTTCGCCTTTTCTTTGCAAAAACATTACTCTACCATCTTTGAAAACAGCCATTTCAGTGGGTTCATTGAAATTCTGTCCTAAAACCGTCATTTCAAAGCGGTTATCTTCTGGGGGGCGTTTACTATATGCTTTTGAATAGTCTAATGGTTTGGAAGTCATTGCATATTTGAGTCCACCCAAGATGTGTTGTAAAAACTCAGGTTCTGAAAAACTCTCGTCCGTATGCCCGCCGCCAGTGTACCATGCGCGCCCGCCGTCATACTCGTGATACCAAGCAATCGGGTGCGTTTTGCCCATAGAAAGCCCTTTTTCCTTATCCATATCCAAGTAAGACTTTTCGTCCAAATCAATCAATACCTTGACATTGGCATTGAAGTTTTTGTAACTGTACCACTCGTCATTGCGTTTCCAAGACTTGGGCAAGTGAGCCGTAGAGCCATGCTTTTTGTCCAATACCTTCATCACGCCCCAGCGCACATTGGAGTTGCCTGGGTGTCCACTAAACTGACCGCCCACGAGCTTGTTGTACCAAGCCCAGTCGTACTCTGTATCTGCGGCGGCGTGAATACCTACATAGCCACCACCCGCCTGAATATAGCGTTCAAAATCAGCCTGTTGGAATCTGTCCAACACGTCCATCGTGGTAGATAAGAAAACGATTGCGCTGTAATTTTTCAAGTTTGCATCATTGAATTTGCTGGCATCTTCAGTGGTATCAACGGCAAATCCATTTTTCTTGCCAAGTTCCATGAGTGCTTTTTGCCCAAAAGGAATACTACCATGCCTAAACCCCTTAGTTTTAGAAAAAACCAAGATTTTGGGTGTGTCGGCTGGTTTCCAAGCCATGATGAAAGGCAGAAAGAACGCCAACATCAGGAATTTTAAAGTCCACTTTTTCATACTTACGTTTTTTTGTTAAGTTTATAAATTACAAATTATGCCTTGGTTGAATATTTTTTTAGTATCCAGTGAGTAAGAAGGTAGTTTATCATTAAAGCAATGTGCAAATCTATTGTTTTTATATTTTAAAATTTTCAATAAAAAGCAAATTAGCAAAAAAAAGCAAGCAGGATTTAAAACCTTACTTACTTTTTTAAAGTTTGGAAAAAAAAGTAGAAACCTTTTAAAGGTTTTCTACTTTCCATAAACAGAAACAAACAACAAGAAATCCTACATCACCTCCATCAATGCCCTTCGTACATAGACCTTTGCCAAGTGTTTGCGGTATTCCTCCGAGGCGAAGTGGTCAGAGAGGATACTCACACTCTCCGCGGCAATGCTCGCGGCGGCGGTAATATTCTCATTGTCAGCCTTTTTGCCTTTGAGGGAGTTTTCTACGGCGGTATCTCGGAATGCCATGTCAGAAACACCTGTGAAGGCAACTTTGATGTCATCAAAAGTGCCATTGCCTTTGACTACGACGGCACAGCCCACAATCGCAAAGCGTGAGGCGGGTTGCATGAACTTCACATAGGCAGATTTTGTACCTGCGGCGGGCATGGGGATACGGATTTGTGTGATGATTTCGCCTTCCTCCAATGCGGTCATGTAAAAACCTGTGAAAAAATCTCCTGCCTTGATACTGCGTTTGCCACTTGCGCCTGCGACCTCTATGACCGCGTCAGTAGCGAGCATGGAGGCAGGCCAATCGGCGGCGGGGTCTGCGTGTGCCAAGCTACCGCCCAGCGTTCCCATGTTGCGAACCTGCACATCTCCAATCATTTCCGCCGCTTGGGAAAGCATTGGCAAGTATTTGTTTACCAAGTCATGGGTCATTATTTCGTAGTGCGTAGTCATTGCGCCAATCACCAGTTCGCCACCTTCTACCTTTACGCCCTTCATTTCGGGGATACGGCTGATGTCGATGAGGGTACTGGGGCGGTT
>JAAFJS010000160.1 GCA_013298985.1 Cytophagales bacterium | reverse complement strand
GTGCTAAAAAAGATAAAACCGAAGCCAACTATTTTTGAATCTGAGATAAACTTTATAACTTTACTTTTTGACTGTTGAAAAAAATTAAATACAAAAATCTTGCGTTTTGAAAACACTGTGGAAAAAAGTATCGGAATTAGGCGTACATCCAGCCATGCCTATTTATCTCCAAAAAAGTATTACTGTGATGAATCAGCTCTCTATGGTAGGGATTCCGATGGTGCTAATGATGGGAAGCGTTTTGTTTTTTGGCTACCGTATCGCGATTGTGGGCGTGGTGCTGTGGGTTAATTCACTCATTTTTCTGTTTACCTTATGGCTAAATTACAAGGGCAAAACTACACTTTCTCGCTTCATTATCAGTACGATACCTGCGCTGGCACTTACCTTTTTTTCAGCCTTTGCCAAATCGAGAGGCAACTCAGATACGCTGATTTTTTACCTCAATCCGCGCATTGGAGTTATGATTATTTATTCGCTTTCCTTGTTCCTTTTTGGTTTTGAAAAGTATGCCAAGCTGTTTTGGGGCATTAGTATTCCCTTGCTTTGTTTTATCTTTTTTGATTTTATCCATCAATCTTTTAGCGTTAGTTATGCCGAATTGCCCTATCTGCCTTCCGAATACCCTTCTTTTTTGACCATAACCAGTGTTCTTCTCATTTTTATAAGTTTTGGAACACTTTTTATCCAGCAAATCAATACGGCTTACGAGCGCAAAGTCCAAGCGCAAAAGAAAGAAATAGAACAACAACGCGACAAACTCATTGCCTTTAATGAGGAGATTAATCAACAAAAGGAAGAAATAGAAGCGCAACGCGACCTGCAAATCGTGATGAATCAGGAAATCCAACTCCAAAAGCACGAATTGGAAGACCTTTACGCGGACGTGCGCGCCAGCATTACCTACGCGCAGCGCATACAAAAGGCGATTTTGCCGCCTTTGGAAGACATCAGCAACGTGCTGCCCGAAAGTTTTGTGCTTTTCATGCCTCGCGATGTAGTTTCTGGTGATTTTTATTGGTTTACAACCGTAGCCGATGAAAATGCAAATGGCTCAGAGTCAGGGGAAAAGATTATTTTGGTAGCCGCAGACTGTACGGGGCATGGCGTGCCAGGGGCGTTTATGAGCATGATTGGCAATGACCTACTCGATACCATCATTCACGACAAAAAAATTCACGAAGCAGACAAAATTCTCAACGAACTGCACAAAGGCGTGCGAAAAGCACTCAAACAAGAAGACAACAAAATGCGCGACGGCATGGACATCGTGCTGGTCGTGATTGACAAAGTACAAAAGACAATGGAGTTTGCTGGGGCAAAAAATCCACTCATTTACCTCCAAAATGGAGAAATTTTCCAAATCAAAGGCGACAAAATGCCCATTGGTGGTGAGCAAAAAGAGCAAGACCGTTATTTTACCAAGCACACTATTTCCTTATCCATGAATGAACAGTCGCCTGAACAATCTCAAACCACTTTTTATTTGTTTTCTGATGGTTTCCAAGACCAGTTTGGTGGGCAGGAAAACAAAAAATTCATGGTTACGCGTTTCAGGGAATTGCTTTTGTCTATTCACCAAGAAGATATGGCAAAGCAGAAGGAAACCTTACAAAGCACGATTGAGGCGTGGATGGCAGCAGGAAATGAAAAGCAAATAGACGATATTTTGGTGATTGGGGTGAGGATTTGATTTTTTCTTGATTTCTTTTTAAATTTGTGAAAATAAAGTATTTATGAACAAAAAACCCAAAAACAAACCTTTCAAAGATTGGCAGGCGGAGGAAGTAGAGCAGACATTTGGCGTTAATCGTCTGATGACATTGCCTCTTTTAGAATCCCTAAAAACGATTTCTTTGCCCGAAGCGCACCCTATCAGACCGACCTTAGAAGAATATAGATTAGAATTGCTTGAATTAGTGGATTCTTGGAACGAAGATGAGTACAAGTTTGTTTTTATCAGCCCATTTATGAAATTGGTGAATTATAAAAGCCCAAACTACAAAGTTTTCACCCAACGTCCCATGTCAATTAGGTATGAAAATGATACCAAAGAAACCAGTGGGAAAGTAGAATTTATGCTTGCCAGAGGAAGGCAAATTCCTCGCGAACCTCACTTTTTCTTACATGAGTACAAACCTGAAAAGAACAGAGATAATGACCCACTGGGACAGCTACTTATCGCGATGATAGCAGCGCAAAAAGTTAATCATGATGAAAAGCCCATCTATGGCATTTACGTCAATGGGCGCAACTGGTTTTTTGTGGTCTTAGATGGGAAAAACTATGCCGTAAGCAATCCTTATGTAGTTACAGACCAAGATATTTTTGACCTTTTTGCCGTCTTGCTTTACTTTAAAGAGCTTATGAACAAGCTATATAAAATTTGAGAAAATTTTTGATATATTTGTAAAAATGGAATTTTTATGAACAAGAAACCCAAAAACAAACCTTTCAAAGATTGGCAGTACGAAGAAGTTGCTAAGACTTTTGACATCACGCGCCAAAGAACACTTCCTTTTCTGGAAGATTTGAAAACCATTAAGTTACCTCCTAATCACCCCATGCGCGCTACGTTGGAAACTTATCGCGTAGAGCTTTTTGATTATGTAGATTCTTGGAATGAAGATGAGTACAAATTCTTTTTTATCAGTCCATTTTTCAAATTGGTCAATTTTATCAGTGCCTACTACAAGGGATTCACCCAACGCCCCATGTCTGTAAAGTATGATAATGATACCAAAACAACCAATGGTATTGTGGAGTTTATGCTCGCAAAGGGGATACAAATTCCTCGCGAACCTCATTTTTTCTTACATGAGTACAAACCTGAAAAGAACAGAGATAATGACCCACTGGGACAGCTACTTATCGCGATGATAGCAGCGCAAAAAGTTAATCATGATGAAAAACCTATCTACGGCATTTACGTCAATGGACGCAACTGGTTTTTTGTGGTCTTAGATGGGAAAAACTATGCCGTAAGCCCTGCCTATGACGTAACGCAGGAGCGCATTTTTGACCTTTTTGCAGTCTTGCTTTATTTCAAGGAACTTATGGAAAAGCTATATTCAGGCGTAAATTAAGGTAAAACGCTAATCAATCAGGGGAATCCTCACTTTGGGGTTGATGCGAAAACCTACAAAAAAGCGCAGAAAATCATAACTTAGCACTGCACCAGCCCCCGCAACTACACTATTTTCGCTAAAAGAATAATTGCTGTACGCAAAACCGCCAAACCATTTATCACCATTGTAGCCTGTGATGATGCGAAATTCTGAAGAAACGGATAACCCCCTGACTTCCAGATTTTCCGTATCTGCCAACGCGTATTTTCTTCGCTGATAGGCAAGGCTGGGAATCAAGCTACCATGTATAAAAAACTTTTTCTTGATGACAAAAGTATGCACATAGCCCACATTGACCCCCATGCTTTTGGTGGCAGATTTTACCACCTGCGACTCCTTCTCAAAACTATTGCTCAGGGAGGCAGGCACTAAGGTCGAATCAGCCTCTATATTATACGCAAAAGCGGCAAGCCCTATCACAAAAGAGCCTGCGCTTTTTAGCTGGCGGTCTATCTGCCAGAGTGCCGCCATTTGTGAGTATTTGCGGTGATTAAATCCATAGTTTAGCGAAGCATAAAAAGTGCTGGTAAAAATATCATTTCGCTGAAAATCGAGCGTAGCGGGCAGGTTGGTCAAGGTAGAATCTGTATTGGTAAAAGTACCGTCCATGCCCTTGTAGCGTTGGTAAAAACTTGAAAACCAGAGCTTTTGTCCAGTAATGCCTACACGTATGCCAAACTGACTATTTCTTGCCAAACTATTGGGCTTTCGGGCGGGAACTCTACTGGTAAGCTCTACCGTAAACCATTTATAATCAAAGCCTAAGCCCCAGCTAAACTGATTGCGAGGAGAAAACGAAAGCACTTGGTCTGCGGAGGTCGGATTGGCAATATTGACAAAAAAATCTCGCCGATTCCCTATCAAAGTAATGCACCAAACCCGCCTGTATTGCCTGATGTAGGCCGTGTCGTAACTGGATTTCAAGCTATCCGTTTGGGCATAAATTGCATTTGAAATTAAAAAGATAAAAAAAACATAAAATGCAGATTTGCAACCTTTTGCAACTAAATATTTCATCTAAATCAAGGATATATTTCATTTGACTACGAATATAGAACCAGATTTCAAAAATATAGATTTTTTATTTTCAAACTTTTAATTTTATTTTTCTATATTTGCATGAACATAAAATTTTTAATTTTTAAATCCATTTGATTATGATAACATCTAATATATTTGCTTTCATAGGCGGTTTGGGTGGAACAGAGATTCTCTTACTTCTGTTCGTGATTTTGTTGCTTTTTGGTGCAAAAAAAATCCCTGAATTAGCACGAGGCTTGGGTAAAGGCATTCGCGAGTTCAAAGATGCCACCAAAGAAATCAAAACGGAACTGGAAGAAAGCGTAAAAGAAGAACCCAGAAAATCGTAGTTGCTCAAAAACAACATAAAATAGATGACATTTTTCTGAAAAGATGTCATCTATTTTTATCACTATAATTTGTGATTTATCAAACCCAATACACTTGGATAATCTCTATACTATATTAGGTTTACCCAATTTTTCCTCCGAAGAGGAAGTGAAGCACGCGTTCAAGCGGCTGGCTATGCTCTATCACCCAGACCGCAATCCCGACAATGTAGATGCCGAAGAAAAGTTTAAAATGATAAATCAGGCATATCAAATCCTTGCCAACCCCGCCAAAAAAAGTAAATATGACCAACTGCTACTCAGTGGTGCTTACTATTTTAATTTTAACTTCCAACAAGCTGAAAATCAGCAGGCTCAGTATCAGCAAGCCCAAGAGCAACACCAAAAGTACAGACAACAACAAGAAACTGCTTACCAACGTTGGAAAATAGAAAGGGGAAGGCAAGAACGGCAGGCAATTATTTTTTCGGTGCTGGCAATAGCGTATTTTTTTATTGTTGTCAATGCTATTTCAGGTTTTTATGCACGTACACAATACTTTTTTTCCTTAGAAGCCTACCATTCTAAGCAATACGACAAGGCTCTTCATTACCTGCGCGTTGCCAATGGCGCGGACAATACGTATGCAAGGGCATACTTTTTGAAAGGTCAGATTTACAGAGAGCATTTTGATTATAACGGTGAGGCAGTGGCAAATTTTACCTTGGCAATCGAGCATATTTACCAAGTCCCTACGGATTATTTTTACCAGAGGGCATTGGCATACACCCACTTACGCGAGGAAAGTTTGGCAGAAAAAGACTTCAAAATAGTGCTGGAACGAGTGCCAAGCTATGACAGGCAGATTACCAAAATCTTGGCAGAGGCGTATTACAGCCGCTTTCATAACTACGACAAAGGGATTCAGCAATACAAAAAATACCTGACCTACGAGCCAAATAATGCAGAAGCATACCAAAATTTGGGCTTTATGTACAAAGAACGAGAGCAGTACAATGAAGCAGTGGAGCATTTTACAAAGTTTTTGGGTTTCCAGCCAAACAATTATGAGATTTTGTACGAACGCGCTTTGTGCTTTTTGTATCTCCAAAATGTAGATAAATGTTGCTTGGATTGGCAAAAAGTCAAATCACTTTCTTCCATGCAAGATGCCAGTTTGGACTTCTTTTGTAGGCGTGATTCAGAAGGAAATAAATAAAATCAAAAAAAATTGTGATTAAAAAAATGGAATACATCAATTATTCGCTTTTAGAAACCAAAAAAGAACAATTACACAAGGAATGGCACGAAGCCAAGCCTTTTCATTATATCGTTTTCGAGGATTTTTTCACCCCCGAAGCGGCAGCACTCCTTTTGAAAAATTATCCTACTATCGAGGGCGAAGGTTGGGACAATACGACCTACATCAACCAGCGCAACAAGTTTACCATGACTAAGTTTGCCAATCCTGCCATTGGGCAGGCATTTGAAGAATTTAACTCAGCTAAGTTGCTGAAAATCATAGAGTACATCACTGGCATCAGCGATTTGGTAGCAGACGAAAAACTGTTTGGTGGTGGCTTGCACCAATCCATCAAAGGTGCGTTTTTGGACGTTCACGTGGATTTTAATTATCACCCCGAAACCAAATACCACAGGCGCATGAATATTTTGGTTTATCTAAATCAGGATTGGAAACAGGAGTACAATGGTTTTTTGGAACTTTGGGACATGGAAACAAAGACGCAGTTGGCTTATGTAGCTCCTAATTTTAATCGCTGTGTAATTTTTGAAACGAACGAAATTTCCTTTCATGGACACCCCAAGCCCCTGCAAACGCCCGAAGGCATCAGCAGGAAATCGCTGGCAGCCTATTATTATACCAAAGAACGCCCCAACACTGAGATAGCCCAAGACCACAATACCATTTATGTCAATACAGAAGGTACGGGCGGATTGCTCAAAAATCTCAAATCAGGAGCCAAAGCATTGATAGAGAGGGTAAAAGATAAATTGGATTAGTTTTTTAAACCTCATTCTGCACATTTCAAAAATGGTGTTCCTCATCTCTTTTTGAGGAAATGTCAGCTACTTTGCAAACCAAAACAACTTATTTTATTAGTTTTGTGTTTGTTATTAAAGGGTCGTGCTTTCAAATATATGATGCTCAAAACTTTACCTCCCCCCGCCCCAGTTGCACTGCGCCCCCAAAGGGAAAAAAAAGGCTGTTTTCCCCCTTTGGAGGGGGGAGGGGGAGGTTATCATACAATTAGAATCACCACCTATCAAATTTCATGTAGCTATTTTAAATGCTGACAAAGTTTTTTAAGCAAAAATTTATAATGAAAAAACTATTTTTTATTCTCTTACCTTTTGTTTTTCAGCTCATTACACAGTCTAATCTTTGGGCGCAAGTCCTTCGTCCCATCAAGTGGGAGTCCAAAACCTCAGTGAATGAAGTCAAAAAAGATGGAACAGTCGAGTTGATTTTTACTGCCAAAATAGATGATGGCTGGTATCTCTACTCTAACGACTTCGACCCTGATTTGGGTCCGATGCTCACTACTTTTGAGTTTGCCAAAAACCCTTCCTACGCATTGGTAGGCGCAAAGCCAACGCCAATCGGCGCAAAAAAGAAATTTGACAAGGAAATTTGGAATGGAGAATACACTTACTTTACCAAAACTGCGGAATTTCGTCAGAAAGTTAAGGTGTTGAATGAAAAATTTAAGGTAGAAACAACAGCAAATTTTCAAGTCTGCTCAGACATAGACGGCAAGTGTATTCCGTTGGAAAATGATTTTGTATTTGACAAAGTGAAAGTTATCGCAGAAACAAAACCTGCCGTAGAGGAAAATGCGAAAGAAAATTTGACAGAAAATAAGGTAGAAGACAAGACAGAAACCACACCAATCGCAGTAAAAACTGACTCGACCAATGAGCTACTCACGACAGCCAAGTTACCAGAAACTCAGAAAGAAGCAGAAACGCCACGCCAGCCAGCAGTAGTTATAAATCCTAAGCCTCAGACTTCCAACTTATTAGGGTTCATTATCGCGGCATTTTTGAGTGGGCTGACGGCATTGATTACGCCCTGCGTATTCCCAATGATTCCGATGACAGTTTCGTTTTTCACCAAAAAAGAAAAATCAAAAACTGCCGCCGTTACCAAAGCCTTATTTTTTGGTGCTTCTATTATTGGCATTTATGTATTGATTGGCGTACTTTTCGCCGCCGTTTTTGGGGCAGATTCTGCCAATTTATTAGCCACCCACTGGCTTCCTAATGTGTTCTTTTTTGCGGTTTTTATCCTTTTTGCACTTTCTTTCTTTGGAATGTTCGAGATTACGCTACCCAGCAGTTTAAGCACCAGTTTGGACGAAAAAGCAGAAAAAGGAGGCTATTTGGGTGCATTTTTTATGGCAATGACGCTGGCGGTTGTATCTTTTTCTTGTACGGGACCCATTGTAGGGACGGTATTGGTGGAGGCGGCAGGCGGTCAGTTTGTCAAACCAGTTTTGGGAATGTTGGCATTTTCTTCTGCTTTTGCGATTCCATTTACGCTTTTTGCGATATTTCCTTCGTGGCTACAAAGTCTGCCCAAGTCAGGTGGCTGGCTCAATTCTGTGAAGGTCGTGTTGGGTTTTGTAGAATTGGCATTGGCGTTTAAGTTTTTGAGTGTTGCAGACCAAGTTTACCATTGGGGGCTTTTAGACCGCCATGTTTATATCGCGATTTGGACAGCCATTTCATTTACGCTTGGATTGTACTTTTTGGGGAAAATTCGCTTGCCACACGATAGCCCTGTAACCAGTATTTCCGTTCCCAAATTACTTTTGGCAATCACCACTTTTGCCTTCACCGTTTATCTATTTACAGGAATGTTTGGCGCACCTTTGAAGGCATTGGCGGGCTATCTGCCTCCTCAAAGCACGAATGATTTTGACTTAACTAATTTGAAATCAAGTGTTTCTAATACAGCTACCAAGCAAGTAAAATATAGTGATAGGTTAAAACTGCCACACAATTTGCAGGGTTATTTTGACATGAAAGAAGGTTTGCAGGCAGCAAAAGAAGCAGGAAAACCTGTTTTTATAGACTTTACGGGGCATGGGTGCGTGAACTGCCGCGAAATGGAAGCTAACGTTTGGTCTGCTCCCGAAGTGCTAAGACGCTTGCAAGATGAGTATGTGGTGATTGCGCTTTATACTGATGACCCACTGGAATTGCCTGAAAATGAATGGGTAACAGCAAAAAGTGGAAAAATAAAAAAGACCATGGGCAAGATAAACCTGAATTATCAAGAAGAAAAGTTTGGAGTAAACTCTCAGCCTTTTTACCTCTTGCTTGACCACCAAGGCGAGCTACTTGCCCAGCCCAAAGACTACGATTTGAATATAAGCAATTTTGTACAATTCTTAGATGCAGGTTTAATAGAATTTAAGAAAAGGAAGTAATGATATTTTGGTTTAAAACAAAAAAAGCCATAGACTATCAAATATGTCTGTGGCTTTTTTGTAAGAAATTTATACGAGTAAAAATTTCTATCTTTCTATAATTGCGAAATCGATGCGTCTATTTTCGGCGTGTTGGGCATCAGTACAATTCACTTTGGCACAGTCGTACTGCATTCTGCTTGCCCCTAATGCCACCACAGTCAATATTCGTTTCCTGTCAATGCCTTTTCGCACCAAATAGCTGATGGCGGTATTGGCTCGCTGGCGCGAGAGTTCTTCGTTTGCCCTGGGTTTGTCCGTATTGTCTGTATGAGAGAACAAGCTGATTTTCAAGCCTGTATATTCTTTGAGGATTTTGATGATAGCATCTAACTGCGTTTGTACTTCGTCATTAAAAGTGATTTTTCCAGAAGGATAATAGACCGAAGGAAGCGTAAAAGTCAATGAAACGGGCTTATACTTTACAGCTTTCATGGGCAAAATTGTTTCCACTACCTTGCCCGCTTCCACGCCCGCAACCGCGACTTCTATAAAGTTAGTTGCCTGATAATTAGTCTTTTCGCACCAAAGCTGGAAATTATACAAGGTGTCCACCACAAAAATCGCCACCCCATTGTCATCTGTCATGCCTTCTACTATCTGCCCAGTCATTTTATTTTTTAGTCCCACTTTTGCGCTTGTCAGTGCTTTTCCATCTTCGGTATCCGTAACGATTGCCCTGACGACTGCGCGCCTTTTGAGATTACTTGCTTTTACCAAAGGAATCTGTAAATCAAGGCTTTGTGCATTGTTGCGTCGGGCGGTGTGCAGTTTATAGGGGAGGCTTGCTTCGTATCCATCTTTGAAAGCAGTAACTCTATAATCTTTATCTTGCTGTAAATCAAAGGAATACTTACCTTGTAAATCAGCATAAACTTCTTTGGTTTCGTTAGTATTGATGTCTTCCAAAAGCAAGCGCGCATCAGGAATTGGTTTTTTGACGATTTCAGGCAAAGAATCTTTGGCAATCACCTCTATATTGAGGCTGAACCGATAGCTTACTGGCGGCACTACTACATCAACAGTGATGGGCAATGGGCGCAAAATTCCAAAAGTAGAAAACTCATAATCTTTGGTAGTTTGATAGCTTAACTTGCTCACTACCAACTGATAACGTTTTTCGTTTTGGATTTGAAAACGGTATATTCCGCTATTGTCTGTAAAGCCAACCCTGATTTCATCATTTTCTATTTCTCGGATTTTTACCAATGCTTTTTTGATGGGCTGTCCTGTGATGCTATCAAAAACGTGTCCTGTGAGTTCAAAATTAAACTGACCATAAACATCTTCGCCGCCATCAGTCAGGTTGCGCGAGATATTGAGCAACAAGGTATTAGCCTCAAAAATATCAAAGTTTCCGCGGCGATTGGTCGCAAAATAACCCAAGCGTTTGGAATCATTGATGATAAAAGAAATATCGTCATCTTCGGAGTTGATAGGTGCGCCCAAATCTTTGACCTTTTCAAAAAATGCGCCTACTTTACCTGCCTCATAAATATCAAAACCACCCATTCCGCCTGCGCGATTGGAGGCAAAATATAAGTTTCCGTCTTCGTGGTAATGTGGCGTGATTTCATCTGCCTCCGAATTGACATGATGACCCAGATTTTGCGGCACAGACCATGTACCATCTTCTTTTTTGGTACAAAAATAAATATCTGTTCCGCCATAGCCGCCTGGCATATTAGAGGTAAAAAACAGCATTTTTCCATCAAGGGAGAGGCTGGGGTGCGCGACCGAATAATTTTCTGTTTCAGGGATTTGGAGCTGAGAAGCACTAAACCACACATTTCTGCTCACACGACCTTCATAAATACTTGATTGATAAATACTTATACCTTTTTTATTGAACAAATTATTACGTAGGGGCGTGGTTTTGGCAAAGATGATATGCTCATTTTCTTCCCTAAAATAAGCCCCCAGAATATTGCTTTTTCCACCTTGCTTTACGGCTGTATAAACCCGCTTTTGCTCGCGCATAGTGTCAGGGTGCGCTACATAGAACACGCGTGTACGCTCGGAAGTATTCCAAGACGAAATACCCAGTTTTAAGGGATATTTTTCTTTGAGGCGATGAAAAAACAGCCCTTGACCAGCAAAAACAGGGAATAATTCTTCTGCTTCGGTATTAAGCCGTAGCGGTTTTACTGAAAAACGATAAGATTCGGCGTAAAATAGTGGTGCTTTTTTTGATTTTACATTTTGAAGTGTCGAGTCTTGTTTAAAATTGAAAAAATTAGGAACGGGAGTCGTTTTTTCTTCATTTTTTTCATACGTGGGTCGCTGTGCCATGAGTGGCAAGGAAATAAAAAAGAGAAAAATAAAAAACAGCCTATCCATGCCCCCTAATTGCAGTCTGGAAGGTTGTTTGCGCTTCATTATTTTTGATATTTCTAATTCAATATACTTCATTTCCAATACTTTATCTCTTCACTGATTACAAATCTATTGTCGACTATATTTATTCCAGTCCTCTAAAAGTCAAGGTAGCAATTTTCATGCTTAATTGAAAATAAAAAAGATTGTATGACATTTTTTGTGGAGAGATGAGTTCTCCCCGCTAAAGCAAGGAGTTATGTTTTTTAATACTCTGATTACCAGTCTATAACACCCTCTTTTAAGAGGGTGAACTACTTAGCGAAATGTATTCCTACAAAAAGTGTCAGCAAACCTTAATAAATAAAGAGGCGAACCATCTTATACAAAAATACAAAACATTTGAATACAAATTTGTGGTTTGACTTATTTTCTAAAATCAAAGAAAGAAGAATAATTTTTGCTAATTTTAAGAAGAAATGAATTGTTTTAATGAGGAAATAGCCCAAGTGTTGCGTAGCGCATCATTTTTTTTTAGTTTTGTAAAGAAAAAAATCTGACATTATCCATGAAATATATTTATCTGGTTTGTTTTTTTGTACTGATTTTCAGACAGTTACACGCCCAAGAAGATGGCGTAATGACCATTAATGAGGGCGCAGGAGTTACCAATGACTACGAGGGAAAGGTAACGTTAAAACTATTTGCCAAAGATGCGGTGCAGATGCAAGTAAGTAATAATGGGAGTTTTATAGGGGCAAGATGGCAGGCTTTTATGCCGCGGGTGGTGTGGAAACTGCCCAATGAGGAAGGTATCAAAACGGTTTACGTCAAGTTTAGGGATAGAGAAAATAATTTGCTGGCTTCGATTGAGGCTTCGATTGAGCTGGACAGGCAGGCACCTACTCAGCTTAGTTTGTCGATTGATGGTGGCAAAAAAATGACCAATGTCAAAGACCGCATTGTATCGCTGGGGATTGGGGCGGAAGGCGCGGTGCAGATGCAGGTGAGCAGTCGCAAGGATTTTGTGGGCGCACTCTGGATTCCTTTTGCCAAACAAAAAACGTGGCAACTCCCTGGTCTTGATGGATTAAAATATGTCTATGCACGTTTTATAGACAATGCAGGTAATATTTCTGAAGTGATAGAAACGGCTATTTTGCTTGACCGTTTGCCGCCTTTGCAACCCAAAGTGGTGATTAACAATGCAGATATGTTTTGTAACACAACGGAGGTGATGCTGTCCTTGTCTGTCAAAGACGCGTCAGAGATGCTGATTCAGGGAAATGAAAACTGGATAGCCTATACCCCAACGCTAAAATGGACTTTTACTGACGCGACGAATGGCGAAAAATTGGTACAGGTGCGCTTTCGCGACGAAGTTGGTAATATCTCTGAATTGGCAACGGACAATATTATTCTCGATACAGAAAAACCACTTATGCCAAGTATCGCGGTGAATAATGGCAATAGTTTTACCAAAGAAAATAATGTTCCCATCAAGTTTTCGGCGATTGGCGCGGCAAAAATGATGTTGAGCAATACAATAGACTTTGCTGGGGCTACTTGGCAGACTTTCAATACCATACTTCCCAGTTGGGATTTGGGCGCGGAAGATGGCGTGAAAGTGGTCTATGCGAAGTTTCAGGATTTGGCAGGAAACGAAAGCGAAGTGGTTACTGATGACATCATGCTTGACAAGTCTGCGCCCACTACTGCCAAGCTCGACATTATCGTCAGTGGAATTTTGTCGGAAGTAGAGCCAAGTGTAGATTTGAAAATTGCGGCTGAGGGCGCAAAATACATGATGTTGAGCAATAATGCCGCTTTTTATGGTGTGAGATGGGAAAGCTATCGCCCTGATTATCAAGGCTGGAAGCTGGACAAGGGAAATTTGGACGGCAACAAAACAATTTATGCAAAGTTTCGCGACCAAGCAGGCAATACTTCGGAAACGGTTTCTGCCTCTATCCGATTGGACAGAATGGGTCCCGTAGATTGCCAACTCAAAATAGACAAAGATGCTGAATATGTTACGCATCGCGACAAAATGGTTACGCTAAATTTGCAGGCAAAAGGCGCAACCGAAATGCTCATTAGCCAAGATACTTCCTTTGCCAACGCCAAATGGGTAGCTTTTCAGCCCAATTTCCCTTACCAACTGACAGGTGAAGACGGCGTGAAAGCGGTTTTTGCAAAGTTTAGAGATGAGGCAGGCAACGAATCTAAGCAAACGGTTTCAGACAAAATTATCATGGATACAGGCAGACCATACAACTGCGAAATTATTATCAATCGCGGAGATATAGCTACTAATAATATAGACAAAACCGTTTTGCTGCACTTGAAAGCAATAGATGCTGTAAAAATGATGATTGCCAACGACTCTACGTTTAAGGGTGCGCGCTGGCAGGGCTATTCCCCCGAAAACATTTCTTGGAATTTGATAGGTGATGATGGGCTGAAAATTGTATATTCAAAGTTTATGGACAATGCTGGTAATGAATCATTTATATACAGAGATTCCATTAGTTTAGACCGCAAACCACCCTTAAAGGCAAGCGTAAAAATACTCAATGAAAGTACACAAATTAGCGTGCAAACGGTTCAGTTAGAGCTTTCTGCCGAAGGCGCAGACGAAATGATGGTTTCTAATGATTTCAAATTTACAAACGCCAAGTGGGAGGCTTACCGCACGCGCCGCGCATGGACGCTCGTGGGTGAGGACGGTGTGAAAACTGTTTTTGCAAAGTTTAGGAAAAAACCAGTCTTAGATAGGGCTTCTAAGGAACAACCTTTTGCCAATGAATCTAACGTTGCGGTGGATAAAATAGGATTAGACACCAAAGCTCCGCAAAATGGCAGTATTCGCATAGACAACAGTGCCAAATACTGTACGGACATCAATAAGCACGTTTTGCTCCGAATCGCTACTGCTTCCGCCGCCGAAATGATAGTCAGCAATTTCGAGGATTTCAAAGAGGCAAAGTGGCAACCTTACCAATTTTATGTGCAAGATTGGGTGCTGGAAGGCGAAGACGGCGAGAAAAAGGTCTTTGTGAAGTTTCGCGACCAAGCAGGAAACGAAAGCAAACCAGTTTCTGCGACCATTCTCTTAGACCGACAAGAGCCTTATGATGAGGTATTTACGATTGATAGCGGAAAAACCTGTACCAATAATATCAATCACAAAGTAAGACTGCAACTCAAAGCCACTGGTGCAATCCAAATGGCTATCAGCAATACGCCCAATATCAGCAACTTAGCTTGGGAAAATTATAAAGAAAGCAAAGAATGGAATCTGGAAGGTCGCGTGGGGCAGAAAACCTTGTATATAAAGTTCCGCGATGATGCAGGCAACGAGTCTAAGTTGCTCTCTGCGAGCATTTTACTGGACAATGAGCCGCCCATTGCTGGCTCTATACTCATCAATAACGGCAGGACACTGACCAAAGACAGCAAGGTTACACTAACCTTCAATGCCCGCAATGCAGATGAAATCCTTATCTCCAATACCGC
>JAAFJS010000016.1 GCA_013298985.1 Cytophagales bacterium | reverse complement strand
GCTAAAAATCCTGCTTGGGCGTAGGTGGGGAAATACAAAATCTGGAATAGGAAATACAAAATCTGGAATCTGGAATGAAATCCAAAATAGAATACAGGAATACAGAAATTTTTTAAGGTTTTCATGGGTTTATAGGGAAGTTTTGAGTGATAAATGATTATATATCAAATAGTTGCCTAAGTTTATCGTTGACTATCGTTTGATACGAAGAAGGTAAAACACCCAATTGCCTTCTAATCAGGCTAATAGGAATAGTTACTAATCTGTGCAGCCTAATCGCAGAGTCAGTGATTAACCCTGTTTGCGAAAAATCAGGGTCTGTGCGCCGAATCATAATGTCTGTGGTTTCAGTGGCATTTTGTACTTGGCTTGTAATAAAAGCAATCACTATGTGCTGATGCGTAGTAATGGCATTGGTAAGACACAAGGCAGGTCTTACTTTCAATTCGCTAAGGTCATCAAAAGGAAAGGGAACTAAGATAATTTTATTTTTCATACTCAAAGGGTTGTCCGTCTGTGAGAGAATAAATATCTTCTGTGGGGTCGTTCAAAAAATCAAACACAGGATTAGTTGCTATTGACTTTATCCATAGTTGTTCACTTGCTAATTCGTCTATTTCATCAGAAATTAATACAATAAGCCTTACGCTTCTATTTTTGATAAAAGGCAATGGTTTTTCTATCTTCAAAAAACCATCGTAGTCTATTTCTGCCTCTAATTCTAATGCTTGCATCGTATTTTTTATGTTAAATTACTTATTATGTTACCATTTGTTTTTGTAAAAATAATCATTTTCTTCTAAAATTTCAAAAAATAGAATTAAAAATCCTGCTTGGGCTTAGGTGGGGAATACAGAATCTGGAATCCAAGAATTAGAAATCTGGAATGGAATCGCAACGGTGAATCGTACAAATTTTTTAAGATTTTCATGGGTTTGGTGAGTGAGTTTATTTCTTTTTCAAAGACTTGTAGTAGTCTGGGTTTCTTTTGGTATTTGACTTGTCCATGCTGTTTTTAACCAAGTTTTAAATTCTTGCTCATTCATTTGCCCTGCTGTATCTTGCTCATCTTCCCACTGTTTCTGGCGGAATTCCAAAAGCGTCATCTCATATTCAGGTAGATACTCTTGCAAATTCTGATTGTCAAACTCACTATTCCACTGCTCAAAAGTCAGTGGTGCATCTGCGTCCAAAGTCAGCGTAATATCATCAACTAAAATATTTTTTAGCTTTTGCTTGTAATCCTGTGGCAGTTGCATTATCAAGCCCACCAATTGGTCAAAATTAATAGGCATGGTCAAGTTCAATATATCTTTTTGTATCACCATTTCTTTATTTTTTGTGCTAAAATACCTCTTTTATTTTGAAAAAGCAAATGAATAGGAGAGGAAACGGGGAAGAAGTGATGTTTTCATGGGTTTACAGAGAAGTTTTGAGTGAATAATGATTTGCTATGTTCTAAATATATCAATGCCTTCAATAAATTGAAAATCAGCAAGATTGTAAGTAAATAATGGTAAATGATAGACAAGGCACATAGCAACAATAATAGCATTAGAAACGCTTAGGTTATATTGTAGTGCTAAAAATCCTGCTTGGGAAAAATATAAACTTGTTTTTTGTAAATTTAAGGGAATCGCAAAGTTATAATTCAAAACGCTTATTATACATTTCAATCAACTTTCACAGAAACTAAAATACATTAACAATGTTTTCAAAATATTTTTTCATTTTTATTTGCTTTTTAGTTTGAAAACATAGTATATTTGTCCCATCATTTGAATTTTTAATAACGAAAACATACTAATAAATGATTGCAGAACTTAAAAGTGCAGGGAAAGAGTACCAAACAGGCGACCAAACGATTGTAGCCCTGCAACCTACGACCTTGCAGCTGAATGAGGGCGAACTTTTGCTCATCATTGGTCCTTCGGGTTCTGGAAAAACGACTTTGCTTTCGCTTTTGGGCTGCGTGATTTATCCTTCACAAGGGGATTTGTATGTGGCAGGGCAGCACGTTAATAAAATGAAAACGAATCAGTTAGCGAAGTTGCGCTTAGATACCATTGGCTTTGTATTTCAGCAGTTTAACTTGCTTGCACCCCTTACCGCAGAGGAAAACGTAGCAATGCCGCTAAAACTGCAAGGCATAAAAAGTAGCGAAATCAAAACTCGTGTGAGCAAGGCATTGGAAACCGTAGGCATGAGCGACAGGCGAAAGAATTTACCCAAGCAACTCTCTGGCGGTCAGCAACAACGCATTGCGATAGCACGTGCGCTGGTTACAAATCCGAAAATCGTTTTGTGCGATGAGCCGACTGCTTCTTTGGACAAAAACTCTTTTGCAATAGTGATGGACGAACTCAAAGCACTCGCAAGACAGGGAAAATCGGTGGCAGTGGTTACACATGACCCTCGCCTACAAAAATACGCAGACAGGGCGGTAGAAGTCAAAAATGGCTTGGTTATGCCTTTGGCAATACAAGAGGTGAATTTTGATTAATAACTTATTTATGAATAAAATCAATCTTTTAGTTTTTATTGCTTCTCTACTCCAATTGCTAAGTCCAGCTATCTCAACGCTAATCAACAATGGGAGTGAGTTTCGCAACAATAACCCAATGATTACTCCCGCAGGTTATGCTTTCATTGTTTGGGGAGTAATTACCATACTTTCGTTTGCTTATGGTATCTATCAATTACAATCGACACGTCAAAATCATCAGTTACACCTTGCCATTGGGCTAAACCTCATTGGAGTCTATGTACTTTTTACCATTTGGCTCATTGCTGCCGCCCAAAATTGGCTTGGCATGACGGTTATTGTGTTTTTAGTAATGTTTTACTTGCTTTCTTTGGTATTCCAAGAATTGCTAAAAAATCAAGAAATACTTACCACTACCGAAAAAATAATTTTGCTTGGACAAATCGCTATTTACACAGGCTGGACAACGGTTGCTATTTTCGCCAATTTTGCCTCCATGCTTACTTATTACGGTTTCTCTGACCAAGGCACTTTCGGGCTGATTTGGCAAAGTGCAATCCTAATTGCTGCCTTGTGCAATGGTGTTTTTTGGACAGGCAAATTTGAGGTAAATCCTATTTATGTACTTACTATCATTTGGGCATTTGTAGGCGTTTTGGTGGGGCTTAGTCGCTTCGAAAACGTCTTTGCCCTCAAAATAATCACTGTTTTCGCAATTTTGACAATGGTATTTTACCTATTGAAAGTGGATAAATGGTTATTGCATTTGGCAAATAGATAGGTAGTTATGAGTTTTGAGTGATAAGTTGTGAGTTAGTACAATCAATTATTTAGTAGTCAATATTTTATGCAATAATTGAGTAGTTAAGTAGCCTAACAAAAATAAGCGTATTTTGTATTATCACAGTCCCGTTAGGGACATGAGCTTTGTAGAAAGCAATGAAAAAAACAAAGAATAAAAGTCCCGTTAGGGACGTAACTTATTCGTATGCAAATATTAGTGTCGTCCCTAACGGGACTTCGTGAAATCTAAATTTATCCCAATTCTCTACAAAATTATCATGCCTAACGGCACTAAATTATGTCTTTATTATAAGTTGTGTTACTTAGTATAAATCAATTTTGTATAACTACTTAGTAAGAAAAACAAAAATATTTCCAATGAAAAATAAATTTAACTTATTCATTTTCTTTGCTTTAATGCTTTTTTTAGTAAGCTGTGGCGGAGAAGAAAAAAAAGATGAGCAGAAAGTCTTGAACGCCTCTGCTGCACCTGATACCTCAAAAGTTTTGGCAACTAACGACCGAATCGTGGGCGTGGCACGTATAGAACCCGAAGACGGCTTGACTAATATCACCGCAGGTACAAACGGCAAAATATTGGCTATCAATGTAGATGATAATCAGCAAGTTACCAAAGGACAAGCACTTTTGGAAGTGGAAGTTTCCGTAGAAAATGCACAGTTAGCACAGGCAGAAAGCAAAATAAGCACGCAACAGGCTGTTGTTGAGGCAAATAAGGCAAATATTGCTGCCCTGAAAGTGAATCTGAAAAATGCACAGGATACCTACAACCGCAACTTGCAACTATTTCAGGGAAAGGCACTTACCAAAGAAAATTTGGACAACAGCAAGGCAAGCATGGACAAATTGGCAAAGGACGTAGAGGCAGCAGAGGCAAACCTCAACCAATCTAATGCACGAATCAATGAGTTGCAAGCAGACATTAACTATTTCCGCACCGTAGTTAATCAGAAAAAAATTACTGCACCTTTGGCGGGTAAAGTGCTGAATGTCTTGGTGAAAACGGGAGAATACGTGAGCAGTGCTACTCAAATTGCTGAGTTTGCGCCCGCAGGTAGTCTGATAGCCAAAACAGAAGTAGATGAACTTTTTGCAGAAAAAATCCAAATTGGGCAGAAAGCAACGATTCTATCCCAAACCACAGGCGAAAAATTGGCAGAAGGAAAAGTAAGCTATGCGGCTGATTATCTGAAATCTAAGTCCCTATTCAAAGACCAAGCGACCGAGCAGGAAGACCGCCGAGTGCGTGAGGTGCATATCAAACTGGAGTCAGGGAAAATGCCACTCATAGGCAGTAGGGTGGATTGTATGATATTTTTGAAATAAAATACAAAATCTGGAATCGTTTAATGTGGAATTTGGAATGAAAAATACAAATAGTTGAATAGTTTGACAGCTAAATAGCTGAAATACAATAACAAAGCATAAATAACTATTCAACAATTAACCATTTAACCATGTCTTTATGATAAAAGAAGCATTCAAATTCATGTGGTACGACAAGGCGAAGATGTTTGGAATATTCTTCGGCATGGTACTGTCCATTTTTTTGGTGGGGCAGCAGGTAATGATATGCCTTGCCCTGCTTGGCAGCACCGTTTCCTTGGCGACCTTCAATGAAAAGTATATCTGGGTAGTCAGCGATAAAAGCAAGCAAGTCATAGACTTACCTACGATAGACATGAGAATCGGGCGAGGGTTGCTCTCCGTAGAGGGTGTCAAGGCAGCACACCCACTTATTTTTGGCGGGGGCAACCTGAAAATGCCTGACGGTACAAAAACGGCAATTACTATGATAGGCACGCAAGCACCTACCTT
This sequence comes from Cytophagales bacterium, assembly GCA_013298985.1. Classification (GTDB taxonomy): domain Bacteria; phylum Bacteroidota; class Bacteroidia; order Cytophagales; family Thermoflexibacteraceae; genus Thermoflexibacter. Next base: position 40,345 of record JAAFJS010000016.1, on the reverse strand, counting down.
TGCAGGGGGACCTTGGCGAGTAGCACAAGGCAATCCGATGGATTTGCTTTCTGACAATGCGGTGTTTTTGGATATGATGAACCCAGAAATTGGCAAAAAAATCAAGGTCGGCGATAAATTTGAGTATAACGGCAAGCAAGTCAAGCTGATAGGACTGACCGCCAAAACCGAAGGACTGGGTATTTCTTACGGCTTTACAACGGTGGAAAGGGCAAGGTGGCTTTGCAATGTGCCTACTACTCAGGCAAATGCGTTTTTGGTAGAATGGGACGAAAAATATGACGCACAAGCAGTAGTGAAAGCAATTAATAAATCTATCCCCAATGTAAAAGCGATTACAGGAAAGGATTATCGAGCCGCATCTTTGGCATACTTTGCAGGAAATAGCGGAATCGTTGCCTCTTTTGGTTTGCTGGTGGTATTTGCAGTGATTACGGGCTTTGCAATTGTGGGGCTGACGATGTACTCTGCGGTGAGCGACCGTATCAAAGATTACGGCACACTCAAAGCAATAGGCGGTACAAACAACACCATTCGTAGGCTAATCCTCTCACAAGCAACGATTTACTCTGTGGTAGGGTTTGGGATAGCCTATTTACTGCTCAATGGGTTCGTGAATGCGACCAAAGGCGGGCTTGACTTGCAACTGATACCCGAAATTTTGTGGTCTTTGGTAGGCGTAACGCTGTTTATTGCTATCATGGGCAGTGTGTTCGGCATGAGGAAAATCCTCAAATTAGAGCCTGCGGCAGTGTTTAGAGGGTAATTCTTTGTTAGTCAAGATTTGTAATCTTGACTTGTATAAGGGCGGATTTAAAATCCGCTTTTAACACAGTCCGAATTACAAATTCGGACTAACAGTGCAAATTTTACGCTTGTACAAGTGAAATAAAAATATTATCAAAATGAAAAAAATACTTGTTTTCATCATTCCATTTTTAGGAATGATTCCATTTTCTGTTGCCCAAAAAATCACCCTTGACGAGGCGTTGAAAATGGGTTTGGAAAATCGCATAGAAATCAAAAACCAGCAACTACAAATACAAATTGCTGAAAATGAAAACCAGAAAGTAAATGCCAAGCGGCTACCACAACTCTCTGGTAGTGCGGATTTTAGGTGGAATACGCAACTCCAAACGACTATTCTGCCTTTTGATATTACAGGTAGAAAACCCAATGGAACTACCCAAGCACAGTTTGGGCTTCCCTTTAATAATACTTTGGGCGTGCAGTTAGACCAAAAAGTGTTTGACGCAGGGCAAAGCATTGACAGGAAAATTAATCAGAATCAGATTGAAAATCAGCAAAACACGCTGGAACAACAGAAAATCAACATCAAACAAGCAATCACAGAAGCGTATTATTTGGTTGTTTTTAACCAAGAGCGCACTGCTTTTGCCCAAAAGCAAGTAGAACGCAATCAGGAGAATTTTAATGAGGCGGAAACCAAGTTTAAAAGTGGAACGCTGCTGCAAGACGACTTTGACAGGTTTAGTTTAGACCTGAGCAATGCCCAAATTGCCCTGCAAAAGGCAAAACAAGACTTAGAATTGAGCTTAGAAGCACTAAAATATCAAATGAACACCAAAAATAATATCACAGAAGTAGGGGAAAAATTAGATAATATCTTGAAATCTATGGACAACCTCACTGCTTCCATGATAGAGCAAAGACCAGAAATCAAGGCGGAAGAAATCAGCTTTCGTTTGAATGATTTTAATGCTAAAAAACAGAGAATCAAAAATTTACCTACGGTTTCTGGATACGGAAATTACTCTGTTTTACAACTTTCTAATGAGTTCAACCCTTTTAAGTCAGGCACTTGGTTTCCCTTCAATTATGTAGGTTTGAAAGTAAATATTCCGATTTTTGATGGGGGGCAAGCACGACTTGCAGCGAAGGATTACACTGTGCGCCAGCAAATTAACCGCAATAATGTAGAAAAACTGAAATCAGAGTTTGACTACGAAGCCAAAAATGCCTTCAAACAAATGACGCAGGCACGCTTGGACATGGGCGAAACCCTGAAAAATGTAACTTTGGCGCAACAAATCTTAGCAACTAACAAACTTCGCTACGACAAGGGCGCACTGACACTTTCCGACCTCAAAAACGCAGAGTTTTCCCTCCAAAATGCAGAAAATAACTACCTATCAAGTGTTTACAATTTCTTGGTGGCGAGTGTAAGATACAAGAAGGCGGTGGGGAATTTGTAAAAAATAAAATTGTTAAAAAGATAATTTACAAAAGACCTTCCTTTTCTTGCCGAAATGGAAGGTCTTTCTATTATCAAAATAAGCCAATCACAAGCAATTTTTTATCAGCTTCTGCTCACTTCCGCTAACTACACGCCAAAAAAACAATATTTCCTACTCTCCCCTTGCATTTCTCACAAAAATCCATCATTTTAGCAGTGGGCAGTGAGCAGGAAGCAGTTATCAGTAAACAATTAACAACTTCAAACCATTTCAAACAATCTCAAACAACTGTATTTCAACTATTTCAAACAACCTCAAACAAGAATAACCCATGTCTGACCTCTCCAAAAAACTCATAGAAGAAAACCTACGTACCCAAGCCCCCTTCTTAGACTTGGGGAACTGCGGACTCACCTCCCTGCCCAACGAACTATTCATGCTAAAGCACTTGGAAGGATTAAATTTTGGATTGGACTTTTATGATAATAAAGAACAAAAGCGAGTAAAAACTAAAAATACATGGTCAAATAATCGCCTCATAGGCAAAGAATTAAATAAACTACATTATAATAATATCTCTAACCTTAAACAATTATTCTTGAATGATACTATTTCAGATGGAAATATTTCTTTTTTAGAAAAACTCACCAATTTACGACACTTAGATTTAAGCTATAATCAAATCAAGGATATTCGTTTTTTAGAAAAGCTCACAGCCTTACGACACTTAGATTTAAGCTACAATCAAATCAAGGATATTTGTTTTTTAGAAAAGCTCACAGCCTTACGACACTTAGATTTAAGTAACAATCAAATCAAGGATATTCGTTTTTTAGAAAAACTCACAGCCTTACTATACTTAGATTTAAGTAACAATCAAATCAAGGATATTCGTTTTTTAGAAGAGTTGGTAAATTTAACGAACTTAAATCTGAGTAATAACCAAATCAATAATCAAATCAAGGATGATAATTTTTTAGAAAAGATAATAAATTTAATAAGCCCAAAACTTGAGAATAGTCAAATTAAGGATTATATCGTTTTGAAAAGACTGGTAAATTTAACGAACTTAAATCTGAGTAATAATCAAATCAAGGATATTTGTTTTTTAGAAAAGCTCACAGCCTTACGACACTTAGATTTAAGTAACAATCAAATCAAGGATATTCGTTTTTTAGAAAAACTCATTGCTTTACGACTCTTAGATTTAGGTTATAATCAAATTAAGGATATTCATTTTTTAGAAGAGTTGTTAAATTTAACGAGCTTAAATCTGAGTAATAATCAAATTATAGAGGTACCCTTGAATTTTATTCAGCCTTTCCCTAAACTTCAAAGGCTTGAATTATTTGGAAATCCTATTCAAAATATTCCAAAAGAAATTTTTGATAAAAAGCTAAAAAATGGTTTGGAGGCTATTCGTACCTATTTAGCAGATATAGGAGTCCAAAAAGAGATGAAAAACAAAGAAATCAAACTCATCTTTATCGGGAATGGCAGTGTAGGCAAAACGCAAATAGCGAAAAGGCTTTGCGAGCAGGAAAAATTTGTTTTTAATACCGAACATAACTCTACTCATGCGATAGCCCTTTTGCGTAGAGAGTTGGCAGATTTTGAGCTAAATTGCTGGGATTTTGCGGGGCAGGATATTTACCACGCCACCCACCGCGTGTTTATGCAAACAAGGGCTCTGCTTGTCTTAGTTTGGGATTTTGAGAACGAAAGACAGGATTTTCACACTTGGAAGGGTAAAAAATATGAAAACGAAAAACTGCGTTATTGGTTAGAATACGCTAAATGCTTTGCTCCTGAAAGTCCTATTTTGGTGCTACAAAACAAGGTAGATACCTTCACTCAAGACCTTTATTTTGAATACAAAGGAAAACTCAAAACTGAATACCCAATTTTAGATTTTTTGCCCATTAGTGCCAAAACAGGCGCGGGTTTTAATATATTAGAAACTGTAATGATAAAAGTTTTTCAAACACACCCTACTTTTCAAACACCACCCTTGCCAATAAGTTGGGTAGAGGTAAGGAAAAACATTCAACAGAAACAGGAAAAAAATACAGTAAAAACCTTATCTATTAAGAGTTTTATAGACATTTGCCAAGAAAATAATTGCAAAAAATCAGCCTCTACTATTTGGAGTTATTTGCATGATACAGGCGTATTGTATTATCGAGAGGGTTATTTCAATGACCAAATTATTTTGAACCAAGATTGGGCAATTCAAGCAATTTACAAAATTTTGGATAGGGAAAGTCCATATTTTGAAGTATTGGAACATAAAGAAGGCATTTTAGACTATGAAAATCTTTGTAAAATTTGGGAAAGCAATACAGATGAGGAAAGGGCATTATTTATGGACTTTATGTTGAGCGCAGAGTTAGCTTTTGAAATACATTGGGATAGTGATTTTAAAGACCGTACTTTTGCCGTTCCACAACTTCTACCTTTGGAAAAGTCCAATCATGTATTATATTGGGAACGAGAAAATACGAAACATTTGGATAAAAGCAAAATACCCTATCGTTTTTTGCCCAAAGTGTTTATCCAACGTTTTATAGTGAAGGCAAAGCGTTTTTCAAAAGTTCCTTTGATGTGGCAAAAAGGGCTTTTGCTCGAAACTGTACAAGGTTCGGCAGTAGTAGAGGCTTGTTATGAAAAAGGACAACAGGAAATTACAATTTTGTCAAAAAATAGTCTTATTACCCAAAAAATCAAAAAAGAATTAGAAAAAATTACCAATGAAGGGAGATTCAAAAGCAAGGCAGGTGAAGTGGAAAGTTTGAGTGAAAAATTTGGTTTGGAGGGGTTAGACAATCTGCATGAAATTCCACTTCAAAAAGCCCCCGACCTCAAATCCCTTTACAACACACTCAACCAAAAACTCAATGATGAAAAACTCACTTTATTTTGTCAAATCTATTTTGATGAAGTCTATAACAATTTTGCTAATGGACAAAGCAAAACTGCTAAGATTTCGGCACTCTTAGATTTTGTCAAGCGAAAAGAATTGTTTGAAAAATTGGAGGAAGATTTAAAGGAGTTTTTGGGTATATAATGCTTGGTGGCAAGTGTGAGGGAAGGCAGTGGGGAATTTATAATAAGAAACTTCCCACTGCCTGCTTTTTTTGACTATTTTACTGCTTCATATACAAATTTGTGTCAGAGAACTAAAAAAATCATCACACCTCTGCCAATTCCTGTTCTAAAACTCGTTCCAGCGTGGGCAGAGAGTCAAACAGTTCTTTGTAGGACTGAATGATAAAATATCTTTCCTGAAATTTGTCCTTGATGTAAGGTCTGCGTACAATTTCTAATACATCAAAAGGCACTTTTTCAGGCTTTTCACTCAGGCTATATACTGATTCGCCACTTGATGACAAAATCCCTGCGCCATAAATTCGCAGTCCGTCAGGGTCTTGGATTAGCCCAAATTCTACGGTGTACCAGTACAGGCGCGCAATCATTTCCACGCCCATCTCACTGTCCAAGAAGCGCAACGCAATGGCACTCAGCCCTTTAAGGAAGTTAGAAAAATCGGGATTGGTCAGCATCGGGATATGTCCAAAGGTGTCGTGGAACATATCAGGCTCTTCCAGGTAGTCCAGTTGCGCTAATTTCCTGAGCCAAGTCGAGGCAGGAAACCGTTTAGTGAGCAAGAGTTCAAAAAATTCCTTGTTCGGAATCAAGCCCTTGACTACCTCGATGCGCCAGCCTGTAATTCCTGACAATATTTCATTGGTTTCCTCATAGTTTGGGATTCGTTCGCGCGTGAAACTGATGGCTTTGATGCCGTCCAGGTAAGCCTTCGAAGCCAGATTGGGCAATAGGTTTATTTGTCTATCATAAAGCAACTGCCAAACGTGCTGGTCTTCGGGCGTATAGCGGGCATAGTCTTGTTGCATATTGAAAGTGAGCATGGTCATCTTGTTTATTGGTATAAAGGTTATATCTTATCACAAAGATAATCATTTTTACGCAAAAAACGCCTCGATAGTTTGCCCACAAAATTTTGACCTTGCTGCTCACCTTTAGCTCGTATGGTCAGCTACAATGCACCATTTGCCTTTTATTTTCCTGAAAATCAGGGAGAAATAACCACCAATATCGCCTTTTTCGTCGCGTTTTAAGAACCACTTGCCCACCACGAAATAGACTTCCTTGCCCATTTGCTCTTTGGAAACAATCTCAAATTTGAGTACGCCCATCGAGGCGCGGTCAGGATAATTTTTTTGGTAGCGTTCGTAGGTTTTTTGCCAGCCATACACGACTCCCTTACTACTGACAAACTTTAAGCTATCATTTTTCCAGTAGCCTTGCATGAAAGCGTCTATATTGCCCTCGTTCCATGCTTTTTCCTGCATTGCCAAGAGGCTATTGACTTCCTGCCAATTTTTGCTGTTTTGGGCAAGGGAAAACTGAAATGAAAAAATGAGAAAAAACAAAACTGTAATTTTGAAAATCATAAAAATAGGGTGTTTGGGTTAAAGTAAGCGATTATACAAAAGTAAAAAATAATTTGTATTTTTGTGAAGCCAACTAATCAAAAGGCTTTTTTGATGATTAAATTAGCGTTACCCGAATTTGAGTATCAATTACAAACCAAAGAAAATAAGGTATTTATCTTTGATGTCATTCGCAAAAAATACATTATGCTCACCTCTGAGGAGTGGGTGAGGCAGCATTTTGTGCATTATTTGATAGGAAATCAGTATCCTAAATCACTGATTAATGTGGAAAGTGGCTTGCATTACAATAATTTGCAGAAACGCAGTGATGTGATAGTATATGACAGGCAGGGAAGCCCTTTTTTGCTGACAGAGTGCAAAGCAAGTTCTATTATGCTCACACAACAAGCTGTTAATCAGGCTCTTATGTATAACTATGTTTTAAAAGCAAAATATTTGGCAGTTACTAATGGCTTGCAACATCTGTATTACAAAGTAGATTTTGAAAAGGGAGGAAGCGAGTCGATTGCCCAGCTTCCTAACTTTGAGGATTTTGTGCCTTCAAGCTAAAGCTAAATGTATTCCCTCTGCCTTCTTCACTCTTGACCCACATCTGCCCACCGTTTTCTTCTATAAATTCCTTACAAAGGAGCAAATCCACGCCTGAATCTTTTGTTGTTGCATTTCCTGTATTGCTTAATACGGAGTCAGGATTGAATATTTTTTGCAGATTTTCATTCTTAACGGCTGTGCCTGAGTCGGTAATACTCACCTCTATCATTTCTCCGTTGGTCTTGGCACTCAGCATGATAGATGTGCCTCTGGGCGAAACCTTGATAGCATTGGAAAGTAGGTTTCTTACTACCAGATTTATCATATTGGGGTCTGCCTTTACTTTTACAAGAGTTTGAACAATAGTATTTTGCAAAATAATATTTTTCTTACTGATATTCCCTGAAAGCAGGTTGATGTTTTCTGAGATAACTTGATAAATGTCAAGCGCAACGGACTCTCGTTTGATGCCTTGCATCTGCGAACGCGCCCAAAGAAGCAAGCTATCGAGTAAGCCCAAAGCTCCGCCCAATTCATCATTGAGCTTTTCGGAAATTAACTTGATTTCTTGTGCGTTTAATGCACCTGCGTTGAGCAGGGTAACTACACTGCGAAGCGAATTGAGTGGGTTACGGAGGTCTTGGGAAATGACGGTAAACATTCTATCTTTGAGCAAGTTAGCCTGTTTGAGTTCTTCTTTTTGCTTTTGTAAATCCTTATTGCTTTTTTGTTTTTGGCGAAAAATATAAAACAGAAAAATAGTCCCAAGCAAGATGAGTATAACTGCGCCCAGTGCTACATTGGTAAGCAAACGTTGTAGATTTAATTCACTTTCTGCCAGTTTATTGGCTTTTTCTAAGACCTCTATTTTTCTTTCATTGCTCTCTGCTTCTTCTGCCAGCAGTTCTTGCTGATTTTCATCACTGAAATACTGAGTTTTCAGGTCAGTGTGCAGTTTGAAATAATTGAGTGCTTTTTGGTAATCTTTGTTATAGACATAAATATCAGAAAGGTCAGCATAAACATCTATGAGGCGTATTTTGGGGACATATTTTTCATAAATAGGGACTGCTTGTTGGTAAAACTCTAACGCTTTCTTGTAGTTTTGCTGGCGGCTATAAAGTTTGGCAAAATTTTGTAAAATATCTGCTGTCAATCTTCTATTATCTATTTTTTTACTCATTTCCAACGCTTTTTCGTAGTATTGGGTTGCTTTTTCGGTTTCATCTAATTGGAAACTAACATTTCCGTAGATGTTATAAAGCAAGGCAAGGCTAAACCAATCTTTGTTTTGTTCGGCAATGACAATGCCATCGTCCAGTGTAGAAATTGCTTTTGCCTTGCGTGCCAACTTATTAAAAGCCTTTGCCACATTGCTGAGTGAGTAGGCTATTTTATGGTTGTCATTTTCATTGCGTGCCAGCACCAACGCCTCCAAGAATTTTTGTAAGGCTTTGAGATATTCTCCTGTATCAAAATAAATATTGCCAAGGTCAGTAGCTACATAAACTTTTTTGCTCTTGATACTATCTTTTTTTGCTTCTACTTCAGATTCCAGTAAGGTTTTTAGCCCAAGTCGCAATTCGCCCAACTCCACATAAATTTTGCCAATGGCTCGATTTGCCCTTGCCTCAATGATAAGGTCATTATTATTTTTGGCGATTGCCGCCGCCCGTTCGAGATAAGAGAATGGTTTTTGGTCTATCCCACTTTGGTAGTTTAGCCCTAAGTGCCAGTAATACAGCCCAATAGCGAGTAATGCCTGCGCTTCGCCCTTTTGATATTTTAGACTTCCTGAAAGTTGTAATGATTTTTCAGCGTATTGTAGATATTCGGTGGGAATGGGTTGCAAATCAGTAGGAAGGTATCTGCTCTCCAAAACGGTGAGGACTCCGTTATTCAGGGCTTCAATATCTTTGATAGTTTTTGCGTTTTGGAAAATAGCTTGCAGGGTGTCATTGGCATAAGCAGATGACATAATACAAAAAAAGCAAAAAATACCAATATAAAATTTCCTCATATTTTCCTAAACAGCCTTCATAGATTTAGCGTCCAATGCAATTTGACCTCAAAGTTTAAAAATAATCTTTAAAGTTAATAGCATTAGCGCATTATTTTTTTTAAGGGACAGGGTCAAAGCCACTATCGCCCCAGGGATGACAACGCCCTATTCGCTTGATACCCAGCCGCAAGCCTTTCCACGCCCCATGTTTGCGGATTGCCTCTATCATGTATTGGGAGCAAGTAGGTACAAATCTGCAAGTGGGTGGCTTGATAGGGCTAATCACTAACTGATACCCCTTGACCGCACCAATAAGTAGTTTTGATAACATGATTTTCTGAATAGTGCTTTCTATACTTTAATTTTTGATAACTTAAAAGCTATCAAAATGCGTTATTAATTTTTTATTACCCCTTTAAAAACATGATAATAGGAATCAAAGCGAAAGCCGCAGGTACAATCACCGCAAAACCATAGCCCAAGCCCTTGATGAGTGGCGTATATTTGGGGTGGCTCAAGCCAAGTGTTTGGAAGGCACTGGCGAATCCATGCACCAAGTGGAAGCCCACGAAAACCATGCTAACCACATAAAAAGCCACATACCAAAGCTGTGTGTAAGAGGCTTTGACGATAGCGTAGAGGTCTTTTACGTCCTTGCCATCATAGTTTTGTGTTGGTACACTACCAAAGTGCATTTCATACCAGTAGCCCTTGAGGTGAACTACAAGGAATACCAAAATAATTGTTCCTAAGATGCCCATATTGCGGGAAGCCCACGAACTATTGGTATTGCCTGCGTTGTAGGCATAAGCAACAGGGCGCGCGGCTCTGTTTTTCTGCGTGAGAAGCACAGAGGTAAAGATGTGCAACAAGATAAAGAAAAAATTGCCAATACTCACCGCCTTAATCAGAGGGAAGGTCGTCATAAACTCAGCATAGATATTAAATGCCCTGCCGCTGTCGTCCTTGATAAGCTGTAAGTTGCCAGTGAGGTGAACTGCTAAAAACAAGATAAGAAAAAGACCAGTAAGCGCCATCACCAACTTGCGCCCAATTGTACTTGTGAGCATATTAACTAACCACTTCATTTTGTTTGAGTTATAGATGTTTAAGCCAAATTTTTTTGTGTATAGACCAGCATTGGTTTTGAGGTTGAATGGCTGATTTCGAGTAAAAAAAACAGCACCGCTTCACCTCAAATCGCTGATGACTAAAATATGTTTCAAATCTAAAACGCAAAACGATAGAAAGCAAAACAAATCGATTAATTTGTAGTAATTCTAAACAGAGAAGATAACCGTAATTTTCAAATATTCAATGTTTCACAGGCTTTTCTGGCGGCATCTTGCTCTGCATTTTTCTTGCTAAAACCCATACCAAAAGAAATCACTTCTTCCCCAATCAAGATTTGGATTTTGAACTGTTTTTGATGACTATGCCCTTTTTCGTCGACCATCTGGAACTTCACTACTTTGCTTTGTCGCTGCGCCCACTCTATGATTTTACTTTTATAGTTGGTATCGTTATCAATGATTTGCTTGAGGTCTATGTGGGCATTGAGCATATTGTGTGTGATAAAATGACGGCAAAACTTAAAGCCTTTGTCCAAAAAAACAGCCCCAATAAATGCTTCCATGGTATCTCCATGCAGGTATTTAAAGGAAAGAGCTGTTTTGCGCTTGGTATCATAGACCACCAGTTTATCCAGCCCTATTTTGCGCCCAAGCTGCCCCAAAGATTCTCTACTGACGATTCGCGAACGGATTTCGGTGAGAAACCCCTCGTCTTTATAGGGAAAACGCTTGAACAGGTACTCAGCAATGACCATTCCGAGTACCGCGTCCCCTAAGTATTCCAATCTTTCGTTAGACTCCTTAAACCCATCTACGTTCTCTTTGGCAATAGAGGTATGCGAAAAAGCCAGCTTATAAACATTTATGTTAGAAGGCTTTCTACCTGTAATTTGCTTCACAGCCGCAACGAGTTTTTTGTCTTGTGGGGAATACCATCTAAACAAATGTCGTAGTTCTTTGAACAGATTATGAAAAGTTTTGAGTATTTGAAAAAAATTGAATGTTTTTATCAGTTAAAAAAATAACTACTTATCACACAACAAATAATTAACGTTTATGTTTGTCAGTGCAATAAGTAGTTTTAGTTAATCTTATTTATTTTTAATTATATTTCTTAAAAAGAACTGAGCAATTATGACCTCCAAAACCAAAAGTATTGCTCAGGGCAACGTCAATTTTCCTTTCTTGCGCTTTGTTGAAGGTAAAGTTTAGCTGATTATCTATTTCTTCGTCATCAGTAAAGTGATTAATAGTGGGCGGGACGGTTTGGTACTTAATGGCTAAAATAGAAGCAATAGCCTCTATCGCGCCCGCCGCGCCAAGTAAATGTCCCGTCATGGACTTGGTAGAACTAATATTGAGTTCGTAAGCGTGCAAACCAAATACATTTTGAATCGCTTTTATTTCTTGGGGGTCGCCAATCGGTGTCGACGTTCCATGCGTATTGATGTAATCTACCTCTTCGGGGGCTATATTGGCATCTTCCAGTACATTTTTCATTACCGCAATCACGCCCAGCCCTTCGGGGTGAGGAGCAGAAATGTGGTAAGCGTCCGCAGACATTCCTCCGCCAACCAACTCAGCGTAGATGGTAGCACCTCTGGCTTTGGCGTGTTCCAATTCTTCCAAAATAATTGCCCCTGCGCCTTCGCCAAGTACAAAACCCTCGCGGTCTTTGTCGTAGGGTCTGGAAGCCGTTTCGGGGGAATCATTGCGTTCCGAAAGTGCTTTCATGGCATTAAATCCGCCAATACCTGCCTCGCAGGTAGCCATTTCAGAGCCACCCGTAACGATAATGTTTGCTTTGCCCAACCTGATATAATTAAAAGCATCAACGATAGCATTGGTTGATGATGCACAAGCAGATACCGTAGAAAAATTAACGCCTCTGAACCCATATTTCATAGAAATATTGCCTGCGCTGAGGTCTATAATCATTTTGGTAATAAAAAAAGGATTGTAGCGTGGTGTACCATCTCCTTTGGCAAAACTACTCACCTCGTCTTGGAAGTTCTTGATGCCACCAATACCTGCACCCCAGATTACGCCCACCCTGTCCAAATTAATCCTTTCTATATCCAATCCTGCATCTTTAACTGCCTCGTCTGCGGCAACCATTGCATACTGACAGAAAGGGTCTAACCTGCGTGCTTCTTTTCTATCCATAAAGTTTTCTATATTGAAGTTTTTGACCTCGCAGGCAAACTTTGTCTTGAACTTGGTAGTATCAAATTTGGTAATCAATGCCGAGCCACTCACACCGTTTTTCAGTGCTTCCCAGTAATCATTGACCGTATTGCCGATAGGGGTCAATGCCCCCAATCCTGTTACTACTACTCTTTTTAACTGCATATTGATAGGACGTATATAATTCTCTATATAAAATACGATTGAAACCAAAACTGTGGGCTTGGCTTTAACCTTAAATCAATCAGCGTTGATGGAAAAATTTAGTAAGAAATTTGAGGAGAAAAGGTTTTAGACCCTCTCCTCAAATTTATTATTTTTGGGAATGTTCCTCCAAATAAGCTATCGCCTGACCTACTGTGGTAATATTTTCAGCTTGGTCATCAGGGATAGAAATGTTGAACTCTTTTTCAAATTCCATGATAAGTTCAACTGTATCCAATGAATCTGCCCCCAAATCATTGGTGAAACTCGCATCAGAGGTTACTTCGGATTCCTCCACACCTAATTTATCAATAATGATGCTTTTTACTTTTTGAGCAATTTCTGACATTGTATTTTTCTGTTTAATTTAAAAAACTGACCGCAAAGGAAATACATTTCTATATGAATATCAAAAAATTTAAAGGCTTAATTTTTTTGTCTCTGATTTTAAAGGCATTACATTTGAAAAAAATAAGAAAGCTATGCTTCAAATTGAGGGTTTTTCTCTTTCTTATCAGCAGAAAGACAGTGTTTTAGAAAACTTGGACTTGACTTTGCACGCAGGACAGGTGCATGGGCTGGTGGGGGTGAACGGTTCGGGCAAAACTTCCCTGCTCAGGGCGATTAGCAGCGAAGTTGCCTTTGACAAAGGACAAATCTGGTGGGACAAAAAAAAAATTACTTACAAAGAGGTTGCACTATTAGAAACTTCGAACTATTTTTACCACTATCTTACGGGCAAGGAATATTTACAGATTTTTCAGACCTATCACCAACAGTTTGATATCGAAACTATCAATGCCATTTTTCAGCTTCCTTTGCATCAGTTGGTGGATAATTACTCGACGGGCATGAAAAAAAAGTTGGCTTTTATGGCAATTTTGAGTTTGGATAGACCGCTTATCATTTTGGACGAGCCTTTTAATGGCATAGATATAGAGGGCAGTTTTGTGTTTCGGAAAATGATACAACTGCTCAAAGAAAAGGGAAAAACTCTATTGATAACTTCACATATTTTTGAATCACTTACAGCTATTTGCGACCAGATACACTATCTTTCAGGCAAAAAAATAAGCAAATCATACACAAAAGCTGAATTTGGAGATTTACAAGATGACATTTTCCACCTTTTGGACAAGCAAAACGAACGCGAATGGGCTGAGGTAAGTAAGGTGATTTGAGGCAATTAGATAAATTTTGTTAATTTATAAGATGTTAAGTAGTTGATTATCAAAATAAAAATTATTTTTGATACATAAGATACAGATTTAAGTATATTTTTTGCTCTCCAAAAAAGTATGGATTAAAAAATGATAAAATACAATTATTTAAAATACATTTAAGAAAAACTCAGATTCTAATTTTTAAAATAAAGTTCCTATGAAAATTCTAAAACTTTATCTATGTATTCTTTTCGCGTTGCTATGTACGGCGAATGTATTTGCCCAGGGTGGCTTGGACAAATATTTGCAGGCTGACAAGGCGCGTAAAGCTAAAAAATACGACATAGCCATTCAGTTCTACCAAGAGGCAATCAAGTTAGACCCCAAAGCTGAAAAATACTATTATGATATGGGCTTGTGCTATCGCGTAACGGGTGATATGGAAAATGCTACAAGCGCATTTGTCAAGGCTACCCAGCTCAAGCCCGATTATGTAGATGCCTACAAGATTTTGGCAAGAATAAGCGAAACAAGCAAAAAAGATTTTGCCCAAGCCGCCAGCTATTACAAACAAGCCATCATCTACGACAAAGACCTCAAATCTAAGTCAGAAAGCATCGCACAGGCTATCAAGCTGATGAACGTTGCCCAAAGATACGATTCCATCATGCCGTTAATTCAGGAAGCAAAAAAATTAGAACCAGCCAACGGTGATTTGCTGTATTTGGAAATAAGAAACATGAACAAACTGGGAAATTATGATTCAGCGATAGCCAGAGCAAGGTTTATGACCAAAAACATAGGCAAGTTCAAAGGCAAGAATGAGGCGGGCTTGATGGCAACCTTGAAGCCTCCACGCGACTTAGACAGATTTAACTACGAACTTGGCTATTCTTATAACAAAAAAGGCAAGTACGATAGTGCTTTGACTTTTTTGAAATTGGCTGACTTTGGCAAGTTCAAGCGCAAAGTGTTTTTGTTACTGCCTGATTTTCAGTACGAAATCGCAAGTGCTTATTTTGACATTTTCCAATACGAAAAATCAAAAGAAGCCATCACCAAAGCACTCGCAATCAATCCAAAATATACAGAAGCCATAGAATTAAAAAGAAAGATTACTACCTTAGAAGAAACCGTCAAAGGAAAACTCAAAGGAGTAAAGAGCTTAGAAGACTCTGTGAAGGCAAATAAAGAAGAAAAACGCAAGGCTGATGTTTATTGCCGCCTGTGTGGTCGCCAATTCGAAACTTTTAACTATGAAGGCGCAGCACTCTCTGCCAGCGAATGTCTTAAATTTTTCCCTCAAAGGTTGCAAGTAGTGCTTTGGAAAGCCATTGCCCAGTACCGCAACAACAACTTTAATGAAGCTATCGCAACGCTACAAAACGTTACTGACAATGAGGATATTCCTACAGATGTCAAGGCTCGTTTTGCCTTTGCACTGGGCATTATCCTCAAAGAAGCCGCCAAATCTCCCGAAGGCGACCCCGCCTCACAGAACTTTACAGCCATAGAAAACTTCAAATTGGCACAGAAAAGCAAAAAATATGCTTCGGCGGCTCGACTCGAAATGGAAGGTCTGCCAGGAGTCATCTCCGAACTCCAAGAAATGGAACTCATGGAGGCAGGTACACCTACGATAGAAGAATAAGTAATTTTTTTTGTAAAAATAATTCATAAATATAACTTTATTGGTCATAATGTATTGAAAAACAATATATTATGACCATTTTGTTAAAAAACTCATTTTTGTATTTTATATTCATATCCACATACTGCCAAGCGCATTAAGAAATAGTTTAAAACCCTAACCAAATGACCATCAAAGAATACCAACAAGTTGTAAATGAATGGATTAACTCCATCGGTGTAAGGTATTACAGCGAGCTGACCAACACCGCAATCCTCATGGAAGAGGTCGGCGAGGTAGCGCGCATCATGGCGCGCAGATACGGCGACCAGTCCTTCAAAGAGTCCGACAAAGAAATAGACTTGGCTGACGAAATGGCTGACGTGCTTTTTGTACTAATTTGCTTGGCAAACCAAACAGACATAGACCTGACAGAGGCACTCCAAAAAAACTTAGACAAAAAGACCAAAAGAGATGCTGAAAGGCACAAAAACAACGAAAAATTAAAATAAATTCTTTCCTACACACGACGCAAAATTATTTTCAAAAACTTTGAAAATAATTTAGAAAAAATTTGGAATACTAAATATCGTTCGTACCTTTGCAGTCCCAAAACAACAGCCAAAGGATACTGTGCTTGTTATAAAACATAAGCGTAAGTCCTAAGTAAAAAATAGGTGATAGTTTTATTAGTGTTTATTTAGTGAATTAGACAGTATTATTTGCTGTCGTTATTATGTTTTTGTTGTCTAAAAAAATTAATGTTCATATAAGTTCTGTAAAGAACTGAAAATTTTAGCAAATTATGTTACAGCCAAAAAGAACCAAATATAGAAAGCAACAAAAAGGCAGGGTGAAAGGTATGGCAACCAGAGGTCATACACTTGCTTTTGGTGATTATGGTGTGAAATCTATGGAACAAGGCTTCATTACTTCTCGTCAGTTAGAGGCGGCACGTATCGCAGTAACAAGAGCGATGAAAAGAGAAGGTCAAGTATGGATTAGGATATTCCCAGACAAGCCAATGACAAGAAAACCTGCGGAGGTACGTATGGGTAAAGGTAAAGGTTCTCCTGAATTTTGGGTAGCTCCCGTCAAACCAGGAACAATCTTGTTTGAACTGAAAGGGGTGAGTGCAGAAACAGCAAAGGAGGCACTAAGTTTGGCATCTCAAAAATTGCCACTTGTTACCAGATTTATTGTAAACAGAACATTGGCAGTTTAAAAATTAAATTTAGGTCATGAAAAAACACGAAAGCATTAAAAATTTGTCTGTGAGTGAATTACAACAGCAAATTAGCGATAGCGAAAAAACATTGCAAAGGTTAAGATTTTCTCATAGGCTCACTCCCTTGGAGAACCCAATGCAAATTCGTAGTTTGAGAAAGCAAATTGCTCGCTTATACACGACATTAACAGCAAAGCAATCATAATAACAGCATTCAATCGTAGCATTTGGTATTATGGAAGAAAGAAATTTTAGAAAAACAAAGGTAGGATTAGTAGTGAGCAACAAAATGGAAAAATCTATTGTTGTTGCCGTTCAAAGAAAATTGAAACACCCCAAATACGGGAAATTCATGCAGAAAACTACTAAGTTTATGGCTCATGATGAAAAAAATGAGTGTAGCGAGGGTGATACCGTCAAGATAATGGAAACACGCCCTATGAGCAAGTCTAAGCGTTGGAGATTAGTAGAAGTAGTTGAAAAGGCTAAGTAATCTTGCAAAATGGACAACCTTTATGGGTTTGTCGCAGTGATTCATCTTTCAAAGTTTAAATTTTTTAATAGCTAAAATCAAATTTTAGCAAAACAATTTACAGACATGATACAGCAAGAGTCCCGACTGAATGTGGCAGATAACAGTGGTGCAAAAGAAGTCCTTGTTATTCGTGTACTTGGAGGTACAAAACGCAAGTATGCTTCCATTGGCGATAAAGTTGTAGTTACAGTAAAACACGCACTTTCATCAAGTTCTTTGAAAAAAGGTACTGTTTCCAAAGCAGTTATCGTAAGAACAAGAAAAGAAATTCGTCGTAAAGATGGTTCTTATATTCGCTTTGATGACAATGCCGTCGTTTTATTAAATGCACAAGATGAGCCAAGAGGTACACGTATCTTCGGTCCAGTTGCACGCGAATTGCGTGAAAGACAATTTATGAAAATCGTATCTCTTGCACCTGAAGTTTTATAACTGAATTGCGATTATGAAAAAAGTAGAGGTAATAAAGCATAAAAAACTCCATATCCGTACAGGTGATAAGGTAATGATTATCGCAGGGAATGAGAAAGGCAAATCAGGTATCGTTACCAAGATTGTCAGAGAGAAAGAACGTGCAATTATAGAAGGTTTAAATATGGTTACAAAAGCCGTAAAGCCTTCTAATGAAAACCCCGAAGGTGGTTTTATCAAGAAAGAAGCTGGTATTCACATCAGTAACCTGATGTTGATTGACCCTAAAACTGGTCAGCCTACAAGAATAGGCAGGAAGTTAGACGAAAAAACTGGCAAATTGGTCAGATACGCTAAAAAATCAGGTGAAATTATTAAAACTGGTAACTAATGGCAACTCCAAGATTTAAAGAAAAATACTTGAAAGAAGTAGTGCCTGCCTTACAAGAGAAGTTTCAGTACAAATCTGTAATGGAAGTACCTAAGTTAGTTAAAATTGTAATTAACAAGGGTATTGGTCAGGCTACAGCAGACAAGAAATTAGTGGATATAGGCGTAGATGAACTTACGACTATTTCAGGTCAGAAAGCTGTTGCGACACGTTCCAAGAAGGCGATTTCTAACTTTAAGCTACGTGAGAACTTACCGATTGGTGCAAAAGTAACCCTTCGTGCAGAGCGTATGTTTGAATTCTTAGATAGATTAGTTTCTGTTTCGCTTCCTCGTGTACGCGATTTCAAAGGCATCAATAACAAAGGTTTTGACGGCAGAGGTAATTATACTTTGGGTGTGAAAGAGCAAATCATCTTTCCAGAAATTAGTATCGACAAAGTAAGTAAAATCTCTGGTATGGATATTACTTTTGTTACTACCGCCAAGACTGACGAAGAAAGTTTTGAACTATTGAAGGCATTAGGTATGCCTTTTAAAAAATAAAAACATTGATTTGATATGGCAAAAGAATCAGTTAAAGCACGCGAACGCAAACGAGCAAAGTTAGTAAAACAATATGCTGACAAACGCGCACAGTTGAAAAAAGATGGTGATTACAAAGGTTTAGATGCGCTTCCAAGAAATTCCTCTCAGGTAAGATTGCACAACCGTTGCAAAATTACAGGAAGACCAAGAGGCTACATGGCAAAATTTGGTATTTCAAGGGTATTGTTCAGGGACATGGCTAACGAAGGCAAAATTCCAGGTTTGACAAAAGCAAGCTGGTAGTCCTTCTTAAAATCTTAAATGATTAATTTGTAACTATAAAATGTCTTTATGTTGTGAAAACAGCATAAAAACTATTGGTAAAGGTGTAATATAAAGTATTGATACAATGACAGACCCAATAGCTGATTATTTGACAAGGCTAAGAAACGCAATCAAAGCAAGACACAGAGTAGTGGAAATCCCTTCTTCAAAAATCAAGAAGGAAATTACCAGAGTGCTTTATGAAAAAGGTTTCATTCAGAGTTATAAATATGATAACACTGAAGGGCAAGGCGTGATTAAAATTGCTTTGAAATATAACCCCGTTACTAAACTTGCTTCCATGATTCATCTGGAAAGAGTAAGTAAACCGGGCTTGCGAAAGTATGTGAAAGCGAATGAACTCCCAAGAGTGTTAAACGGATTGGGCATTGCAATTATCTCTACATCAAGAGGATTGATTACCGACAAGGAAGCAAGAGACCTTGGTGTGGGTGGAGAGTTACTTTGCTATATCTATTAATCATAAATGGTATTTTTTGCTACTACATAGCGGTATTTCCGTTAAGTAGGCTTTAATAAACGAATTAAATTTATAAAGAAATGTCACGCATTGGTAAAAAGCCTATTGCTATACCGAAAGGTGTAACAGTTGATATATCAAAAAATAATCTTGTTACTGTGAAAGGTCCTAAGGGAACCCTCACACAACAAGTTGATGTGGATATTAAACTTGGTATGGAGGAGGGCGAACTTGTTTTGGAAAGCCCAACTAATCAGAAACGCCACAAAGCACTTCATGGATTGTATAGAGCATTGATTGCTAATATGGTCGAAGGAGTAACAAATGGCTATGAGAGAAAATTAGAGTTGGTTGGTGTTGGTTTCAAAGCAACTAATACTGGTCAAGTGCTTGAATTGAGCCTTGGTTATTCTCATAGTATTTATATGGCAGTTCCAAGTGAAATAAAGGTGGCTACAGAAACCTTGAAAGGTAAAGCTCCTGCTATTACTTTACAAGGAATTGATAAGCAATTAATTGGTCAGGTAGCTGCTAAAATACAATCTCTCAGACCACCAGAGCCTTATAAAGGAAAAGGGGTTAAGTTTGAAAATCAAGCTATCCGCAGAAAAGCTGGTAAGGCAGCAGGTGGCAAGAAATAATCTTTTTAATACAATAGAACGATGGTTACAACTAAAGTCCTTAGACGTACAAAAATTAAGAAAAGAATTCGTGCCAAAGTAGTTGGTACGGCGAATCTCCCTCGTCTATCTGTTTTTAGAAGCAACAAAGCAATTTATGCTCAGTTGATAGATGATGATAAAATGCTAACTTTGGCAAGTGCTTCTTCTTTTGAGATTGCAAAAGATAAGTCAGCAAATGCACAAATTGCAAAGGAAGTGGGGAAGAAAATAGCTGAAAAAGCAGTAAGTGGTGGCATCAAAGCAGTTGTTTTTGACAGAAACGGTTACTTATATCATGGTAGAGTAAAGGCTTTGGCTGAAGGTGCAAGAGAAGGAGGACTTCAATTCTAATTTAATCTAATACAAAGATATGTCTCAAGTAAATGTCAAGTCTGTTAAGGCAAGCGAAATAGAACTTAAAGAACGCGTAGTAGCGATTCAAAGAGTAGCTAAAGTAGTAAAGGGTGGTCGCAGGTTTAGCTTTGCGGCTATCGTAGTAGTGGGTGATAGCAACGGTGTAGTTGGTTATGGTTTGGGCAAAGCAAATGAGGTTACTGACGCAATCCAAAAAGGGATTGATGATGCAAAGAAAAACCTTATCAAAGTGCCAATCATGAGAGGGACTGTGCCACATGAAATACTCGGCAAATATGGTGCTGGTAAGGTTTTGTTGAAGCCTGCTGCTGCGGGTACAGGTGTAATCGCTGGTGGTGCAATGCGTGCTGTATTGGAATCTGCTGGTATTACTGATGTATTAGCTAAGTCTAAAGGTTCTTCTAATCCTCACAATGTAGTGAAAGCAACGTTTGATGCGTTAAGCAAGATGAGAGACCCACGTATGGTAGCTCAACAAAGAGGTGTAGCTTTATCAAAAATATTTAAAGGCTAAGAAAAAATCATGGAAAAGGTAAAAATTACACAGGTAAGGAGCATTATCAAAAGACCGAAAGACCAAAAGCAAACAATTAAAGCACTTGGTTTGCATAAAATCAATCATACTGTAGAGAAGAATGCTACTCCACAAATTATGGGTATGATTCGTAAGGTAGCTCACTTAGTCAAAGTAGAGCAGGCTTAAGGTTACTAAAAGGTTAGATTATTAAACATTTAACATTGAAATTGTTATGAAATTACATACATTGAAACCAGCCGCAGGTTCAACAAAGACCAATAAGCGTCTTGGTAGAGGTGAGGGTTCTGGTAGTGGTGGTACAGCTTCAAGAGGTCATAAAGGCGCACAATCTCGTTCTGGTAATTCCAAGAAGATTGGTTTTGAAGGTGGACAAATGCCATTGCAAAGAAGAATACCTAAATATGGTTTTACTAATCCTAATAGGGTTGAATATAAAGCCATTAATTTGGACGTAGTTCAGCAACTAATAGAGAAGACCAATACAAGCAAAGTGGATTTGGAATTATTGATTCAAAATGGTCTTGCTTCTAAGAAAGACAGAGTAAAAGTTCTTGGTAGAGGAACGCTAAGTGCAGGTATTGAAGTTGTTGCTCACGCATTTTCTGCTTCTGCGATAGAGTCGATTGAAAAAGTTGGTGGCAAAGCCATCGAAACGAAATAACTACTAAGTTTTTGATTATGAAAAGATTTATCAATACGATTAAAAATATTTTTTCCATTGAGGAACTACGTGGAAGAATTATCATGACTATGGGTCTGTTGGTAATTTTTCGCTTAGGGAGTTACGTGGTGCTTCCAGGATTAGACATTAACCTTCTTCCTGGTGCTGACCAAGGTGGAGCAAGTGGAGGTCTTTTAGGTCTTTTGAACTCATTTTTGGGTGGTGCTTTTTCTCGTGCCTCTATCTTTGCACTTGGTATCATGCCTTATATATCTGCTTCTATTGTGATTCAATTACTCACAATTGCAGTTCCTTATTTCCAAAGAATGCAGAAAGAAGGAGAATCAGGCAGAAAAAGAATTAACCAGATAACAAGAGTATTGACTATTCTAATAACATTTGTTCAAGCATCAGCCTATATTGCAGGTACAATTCCTTCAGAAGCTATTATGATAGATAGGTTCTTCTTTACCATATCTTCAATGGTAATTTTGACTGCGGGAACAGTATTTTGTATGTGGCTTGGCGAGAAAATTACAGATAAAGGAATAGGCAATGGTATTTCTATGCTTATTATGATTGGTATAGTTTCTCGATTCCCAGGCGCATTGATAGCCGAATCACTCACAAGAGGCTCTGCATTACTGTTGTTATTCTTATTAGAACTAATAGCATTATTCTTTGTAGTAATGGGTGTAATTTTACTTACACAAGCAGTAAGAAGAATACCAGTGCAATATGCAAAGCAAGTAGCAGGTGCAAAGGCTTCGGATAGTAGTAAAAAGCCAGTGATTGGGCAACGTTCTTTCTTGCCTCTGAAAATTAACTCAGCGGGCGTAATGCCAATCATTTTTGCACAGTCGTTGATGTTTTTGCCATCTCTCATTGGTTCTGCATTTGCTGAAACAAGTGATTTTGCAAATACAGTTCAAACAACATTTGCTGATTTTACTTCTTGGCAGTACAATTTATCGTTTGCAATTTTGATTATTTTGTTTACTTTTTTTTACACTGCAATTACGGTAAATCCAAAGCAAATTGCTGATGATATGAAAAGAAATGGAGGGTTTATTCCAGGGGTAAAACCAGGCGAGCCAACGGCTGAATACATTGATAATGTGGTGGATAGAATTACACTTCCAGCTTCTTTATTTATTGCTTTGGTAGCTATTATGCCCGCTTTTGCGAGTATGGCAGGTATTTCACAGGACTTTGCTCAGTTTTATGGTGGAACTTCATTATTGATTATGGTTGGCGTAGTGTTAGACACATTACAGCAAATTGAAAGTTATCTGTTAATGAAGCACTATGAAGGATTGATGCAGACAGGCAATGTGAAAGGTAGGCAAAATGTTGTAGTTGCATAATGAGTGTAAACGATATTGTAACTGTAAACTGTAAATTTGAAATCTAAAATTTTTGACAATAGTTAAAATTTCTATGCCAAAACAATCAAACATAGAGTTAGATGGGGTAATAGTCGAATCCTTGTCCAATGCAAGGTTTAGGGTAGAGTTAGAAAATGGTCATCAGATTCTTGCTCATATCTCAGGCAAAATGCGAATGAATTATATTAGGATTTTGCCAGGAGATAAGGTTAGATTGGAAATGACTCCTTATGACCTCACAAAGGGTAGAATAGTTTACCGTTACAAGTAAGAACAATTTAGTAGTTTCTTGATTAGAATTTTCACATTTAACTTTGTAATCAGATGAAAGTAAAAGCATCTATTAAAAAAAGAAGTGTTGATTGTAAAGTAATCAGAAGAAAAGGAAAACTTTACGTTATCAACAAGAAAAATCCAAAATACAAACAAAGACAGGGCTAATTAAATCGCTTAATTTTTATGGCAAGAATTGCAGGTGTAGATATTCCAGATAATAAACGCGGAGAAATAGCACTAACTTATATTTTCGGTATAGGTCGTTCCTCTGCAAGTAGAATCTTAGCAAAAGCGGGCATTGATGTAAATAAGAAACCTTCTGCTTGGAATGATGCTGAATCAAAGGCTATCAGGGAAATTATTACTACTGAATTTAAAGTAGAGGGAGAGCTTCGCTCCGAAGTTCAGCTTAACATCAAGCGTCTGATGGACATTGCGTGCTATCGTGGTCTTCGTCATCGTAGGGGACTTCCAGTGAGAGGACAGAAAACAAAAAACAACGCAAGAACTCGTAAGGGTAAGCGTAAAACAGTGGCAAACAAGAAAAAAGCGGCAGCTAAAAAATAATTTTAATGCTTTTTTGATATGGCAAAAGAACAAACACAGGCGCAAAAAAGGAAAGACAAAGCCAAGAAAAGAGTCGTTCAAGTGGAAGCTGTTGGACAGGTTCATATTAGAGCATCTTTCAACAATATCATTATCTCTATTACCAATATGGCAGGTCAAGTTGTTGCTTGGTCGTCTGCGGGTAAAATGGGTTTCAGAGGTTCAAAGAAAAACACACCCTACGCAGCTCAGTTAGCAGCAGGGGACTGCGCCAAAGTAGCATACGATTTAGGTATGCGTAAGGCTGAAGTTTTTGTCAAAGGACCTGGTGCTGGTAGAGAGTCTGCTATTCGTACTATTCAAGGTACAGGCATAGAAGTGTCTATTATCAGAGATACTACACCTTTACCACATAATGGTTGTCGCCCTCCAAAGAAACGTAGAGTATAATTTTACTTTGTTTTTATAAAAAAATACAACAGAAATGTTGGAAGCTGAATCCCAGTCACATCACATTTAATGTGGCATAGGGACGCAACATTAAAACGGTTATCCGTTATAATTAAATTTTAAATTTTTAGTTTTAAAATGGCAAGATATACAGGTCCAAAATCTAAAATTTCACGCAAATTTGGTGAGCCAATTTTAGGTCCATGCAAAGCACTCAAAAATAAAAGTTACCCTCCAGGTCAGCATGGTAGAGGTAAAAAAAGAAAGAGTTCTGAATATGCTACACAATTAGCAGAAAAACAGAAAGCAAAGTATTTGTATGGCGTATTGGAAAGACAATTTAGAAAAACTTTCGAAATTGCTTCACGCAAATCTGGTGTAACAGGTGCAAACTTGCTCAAATTGTTAGAAGCAAGATTAGATAATACTGTTTACAGACTTGGAATCGCCCCCACAAGGAGAGCGGCTCGTCAGTTAGTAACACACCGCCATATCACAGTGAATGGCGAAGTAGTAAATGTTCCTTCTTTTTCTTTGAAGCCAGGAGATGCAGTAGGTGTACGCGAGCGGTCAAAAAGTTTAGAGGCTATTACTAAATCTCTTTCTGGTAAAGCACATAAGTTTGCTTGGTTAGAGTGGAATGGTGGGGAAATGGCAGGGAAGTTTATCAATTTCCCAGAGCGTGAGGAAATTCCAGAGAATGTGAAAGAGCAACTGATAGTTGAATTGTACTCTAAATAATGAAATAAGTATGAGTTTTTTGGTAATTCTTAAGTTTTTTATAGTTTACTAAAAAAAATATCTTCATTATTTACGAGTTTAAAATAAAAAATTAAGTTTTGTGAAACTTTTTTTTAGTTTTGTAACTCCATTCAAATTATTTAATTGAATTAAAACCAAAGGAGTATAAAATATGTCAATTTTAGCATTTCAAATGCCTGACAAAGTGGTCATGGAAAAGGCAGATGACTTTAAAGGTCTGTTTGAGTTTAAGCCACTTGAAAAAGGTTATGGTGTAACTATTGGTAATGCACTTCGCAGAATCCTTTTGTCTTCTCTTGAAGGTTACGCCATCATAGGTGTAAAAATTTCAAGTGTATTGCATGAGTTTTCCACCATCGAAGGGGTGGTAGAAGATGTGTCCGAACTGATTTTGAATTTGAAAATGGTTAGGTTCAAAAGATTAGTAGATGGTCCCTCTACCAAAATTACCGTTCAAGTAAGCAAATCTGATGTCTTCAAAGCAGGTGCTATTAGCGATTTCACTACTGATTTTCAGGTACTTAACCCTGACCATGTGATTTGCCATTTAGATTCTGCTACGAGCTTTGAGATAGAACTTTTCTTGGATAAAGGCAGAGGTTACGTGCCTGCGGAAGAAAACAAACCTGCCGAACAAGCGTTTGGCTATATTTCTATTGATGCTATCTTTACTCCTATCAAAAACGTAAAATATAGCATAGAAAATACAAGGGTTGAGCAGAAAACAGATTACGAAAAGCTGACCATCGAGGTAGAAACAGATGGCTCTATCCACCCAGAAGATGCGCTGAAAGGTGCAGCGAATATCTTGATTAAGCACTTTATGTTGTTCTCTGACCAGACAATGACGTTTGAAACAGCAAAGCCAGAAGAGGAAGAAACAGTAGATGAGGAAGTATTGCACATGCGTAAGTTGTTGAAAACTGCCCTCACTGACCTTGACCTTTCTGTGCGTGCTTATAACTGCTTGAAAGCTGCCGATATTCGCACATTAGGAGATTTGGTACAATTAGAGATTTCTGATATGATGAAGTTCAGAAACTTTGGTAAAAAGTCTTTGACCGAATTAGAAGCCTTAGTCTCTGACAAAGGTTTGGTGTTTGGGATGGACGTAGGTAAATATAGACTTGACGAAGACTAATTTAGGTTCTTAACGATTTTTCAAAAATGAGACACGGTAGAAAAATAAACCACTTAGGCAGAACAGCCCCACACAGAAAAGCAATGCTTTCTAATATGGCTTCTTCCTTGATTATACATAAGAGAATTACAACGACAGTGGCAAAGGCAAAGGCATTACGTAAGTACATAGAGCCTCTCCTTACAAAGTCAAAAGCGGATAATACGCACTCTCGCAGATTGGTTTTCTCGCAGTTGCAAAGCAAAGAGTCTGTAAAGATTTTATTTGATGAAATTGCTCAAAAAATTGCAAGCAGACCTGGAGGTTATACAAGAATCATCAAACTTCAAAACAGACTTGGCGATAATGCTGAGATGTGTATGATGGAGTTAGTAGATTACAATATGTTGATGCTGACTGAAAAATCTACTGCTACTAAGAAAACAAGACGTAGCCGCAGAGGTAAAGGTAAAACATCTGCTGTTGAAACGGCTTCTGATAGCCCTGTTATCATAGAGGACAAAGAGCCAGAGGTACAAGCATAGTTTTGTAAAATATATATAAAAAGGATTTGACTTTATGTTGAATCCTTTTTTGTTTTGTATGGTTTCTAAAAATAGGCAAAAATGAAACTATGCCAAATATTATTTTTTAACAATTAGCGTGATTAAAATGAACTTCATTACACTCAAAGTATTTATAAATAGCGACGATTTAGCTGAAATTTTAAAATTAGAATTGGCAGACATTGGTTTTGACTCCTTTTGGGAAGAAGAAGGTGATTTTTTGACTTCCATAGAAGAAGATAATTTTAACCAAATTGAAACTGAAGAAATCTTAGAAAAGTACAAAAAACAACTTGATTTGCGCTATGAGTTTGAGCTGACTCCAAAGCAAAATTGGAATAGCCTCTGGGAGCAAAGCTACGAGCCTGTGTTTATTGGTGATGATTGTGTGATTCGTGCAGATTTTCATCAATTTCCTGAGAGAAACTTTAAGTATGAAATTGTGATTAATCCAAAAATGTCTTTTGGGACAGGGCATCATGCGACTACAGAGCTTTGTGTAAAGCACTTGCTGGAACTGGACTTGACGGGCAAAAGTATAGCCGATATTGGCTGCGGAACAGGAATTTTGTCAATTATGGCTTTGAAAAGAGGGGCAAAAACGGTGATTGCCTGTGATGTAGAAGAATGGGCAGTAGAAAACTCTCAAGAAAATATGTTGCTTAATGGTTTTTCTGCTGATGAATTTCATGTTTTTCAAGGAACAGCAGCGCAGATAGCAGAAGGCAATTTTGAGGTGATGTTGGCAAATATCAACCTCAATATTTTACTTGCAGAAATTCATATTTACAGCAAATTGATAGCGAAAAACGGCTTACTTTTATTGAGTGGTTTTTATGAACACGAAATTCCTTTGATAGCTGGTGAAGCGGAAAAGTACAATTTGAAAATAGAGGCAAAATTGGTAAAAAATAGTTGGGCAGCGATTTTGTGCAAAATGATTTAAAAGACGAAGATGGTAGGTTGGGACTGCCATCTTCGTCTTTTTAGTTTTTCTTTTAGCAAGGGTCTAATCCTTCAGCGTATCTTTGATGAATCCACTGACATCATCTTTGAGTTTTATTAGCGAAGGTTTGTGAATATACATCATGTGTCCTGCCTCGTAATAAGTCATTTTGATATTGTTTTTCAATGATTTGTCCAAAAACAAATGATGAATGGTGTAATCTGTTGCGAAATAAGGCGTTGCCAAGTCATAATAACCGTTGCAAATCAATACTTTTAAATATGGATTTTTGGAGATGGCACTTCGCATGGTTTCAGCGACATTAAGATATTGATTCTGAACGTTATTGTAGTTCCAAGGCTGTACTCGCCCCGTCAGAATTTCATAAGGCAAATCATTTTCGTATTTTAATACGCGGCGCAGGTAGTCATTGATAGCCATAGTATAAGGTCCAGAAATCGCACCTGCCAAGCTGGGGTCGTACTCGTTGCGCTCGCCTGCGTAGTCGTAATCCACGCCCTTGATTCTGCTATCCAGCCTGCCTACGGTCTGCGAATCCTTGCGCTTTAACTCTTTGCAAAAGCGACCAATTTCTATTCTCAAATTCGTTTGCTTGATGTATTCGGCAGATAAACCTGTGTATTTTTGCAACTTACTGACTATGCTTGCCTCCTCTGCCTCTGTCAATTTGTCGCCTTTGGTGAGTGCCAAAGTATATTCACCCATTGCGAATTGCTCTACTTCTGCAAGAAATGGCTTCAAATCTTTGTATTCTGGACTTACTTTTTTGTGATACCAAGCAGTGGCGGCGTAGGTGGGCAAAAATAGGCTGAAAGGCAAGTCATTTCCTTTCTCGAAGCGTGCCGTTTGAAAATTCAAGATAGAAGAAATAAGCATTAAACCATTGATATACAAGCCATGACGGTCTTGCAAGTAGCCTGAAAGTCCTGCGGCACGCGTTGTTCCATAGCTTTCACCCGCCAAAAACTTAGGGGAGTTCCAACGCTGGAAACGGCTGGTGAACAAGCGAATAAAATCGCCCACAGATGCAATATCTTCGACGTAGCCATGAAATTCTTTTTTATCTACTCCTTCCGCAGGGCGGCTGTAGCCCGTAATTACTGGGTCTATGAAAACCAAATCCGTTTCGTCGAGCCAAGTGTACTCATTATCAACCACTTCGTAGGGCGGTTTGGTCATTGTGCCTTCGTCAGTCATCACGATTCGCTTGGGACCCAGCGCGCCCAAATGTAGCCAAACAGACGACGAACCAGGCCCTCCATTAAAAGAGTAGGTAAGTGGTCGCGTGCGAGGGTCTGTAACGCCTTCCTTCGTGTAATAAATGAAAAAAATATTTGCTTTGGGTTTTCCATCTTCCTCACGCATAAGCATATAGCCCGTAGTTGCCTTATAATTAATGACTTGCCCTTTCACCTTGATGCTGTGCGAAGTAACGGACAAGGTTGGTTCGGGCATATTTTTGTCTGCCACAGGCTTGGGTTTTTCTTGTGCCTGCGCTTCAAGAAGCAGTAAAACACTGAGAATGAGTATGTAAAGATTTTTCATAAATATTTGTATTTATTTGTGTTAGATTGCTTAAAAGTAAAGAATTAGTTTGAAACCTCAAAAACAATGTCAAAAAAGAAGTAAGAAACAGCTAATATTTCCCTTTTCTCAAAATCTACTTACATACCCAAAATGTACTTTTGCCTGATTGGTTGCCAACTGCTGAAACGCTGAACTACCCATCGCAAAAGCAAAGTTAAAAACACCGCCTTTGGTGGTAAAACTAATCCCCAAACCTGCGCCAAATGGCTTATCCTCAAAGGATTGCGTAGGTATCTGATAAGCAACTATGGCATAATCTGCAAAAAGGAAAAGATAGGAACTTTCCTCAAAATAAAGCCTTGTTTCTACGGTATTTATCAAATAACGAGAGGCATAAAAAGCATTTTCATTAAAACCACGAATAGAGTTTAGTCCACCTACTCTATGTAACTCATTCATAAAGAGCTGATTATTTAGGATAATGCCACCCACACTTCTGAGCAGAAAAGTGGAACTTTGCCCAATCTTGAAAAAACGCTGAATAGAACTATTAAAAGTCCATTGTGTACTATTTAAAGCAATATTTTGGAAAACCGTATCGCTTGTGGGACTGCGCCCAAGTCGTGGCGTAATTTTTTTATTGCCCGTCCCTATTTCTATTTTTAGTTGCCAGCCGCGTAGAGGTTTTAAAAAATCATTGAGGCTATTGAGTTCATAACCAATACCATAGCTGAATAATCGTGTATTGGCAAAGCGAATAAAACGGTCGCTTTCCTGCCCAACTACCGCCTGCGAATTGCTAATGTCAGTTACCGAAGTCGTATTGAGCTTTGCAAAAAAGCTAACACGTTGATAATTATCCAGTTGATATGCTAATTTAACGCTACGGCTAAGGTTAAAAAAACTCGTATCTTCCTTCAAAAAATTAAATTTGGCACTGATGTCAAAATTCATTTTCAGTAATTGGGGATGTTCGTACTCAAAATTAAAAAGCTGAGAGGCAGTTCGCAGGCTTTGCCACTCAAAGTGTAGTTTCTTGCCCGAATTAAATAAATTTGCCAATTTCAGATTGACCTGCCCCGTAACAAGCACCCTGCTTTTTTGTTCCTGATTAGGCAAAATCCCTACAATTCCATCAAACTGGCTACTCCTTATTTTGTCTAATGTAATGAGAATGAACGCCCTATCGTATTCGAAAACAACTTCCAATGACTTTTTCAGCTTGAGGTAGGGGAGGGCGCGCAGCATCATTTCTGCTTCTCGCACTTTTTGCTGGCTAAAAGGCTCATTTGGGCGAACTTTCAAATAGTTTTTGAGGAAACTTGCTTTTATTTTTCCTTCCCCCTCTACTATCAGCGAATCAAAGCGAATGTAAGTGCCTTTTTCATATTTTAGGCTCGCAGTAATCAGATTATCAGTTAGTTGAATAGAATCTAAACGAACTTGAGCAAAGGGATACCCATGATTTTCTGCGTAAACCAAAATATTCTTTTGAATGTTGGTAAAAGCCTGATAATCAAAAGTTTTACGTACTAATATTTCCTTTTTTAACCCTATTTTTTCCAATAAAAACTCCCCCAAATTTCCTGCGCGTAGCTGAATCCACTTGTACTGCTTGCCAATCGTCAGCACCGCATGGCACTGATTTTTGATAAAATAAGTAGAATCTATGGAAGCAGTCAGGTACGCCTCGTTCTGTAAATTCATTACTAACTGATTCAATGACTGATAGATAGATAGAGAATCTGAAAATTGGGTAGCATACTTTTGCTTAGAAAGCGTAGTTTGTTCGTGAGTATGGATTTTGAGTGTGTAGTTAGGCTGGGCATAACTGCTTGATAATGAAAATATTAAAAAAAGCAGAGGCAACAAAAAAATCTTACATTTTGCAGGTAAAAATGCCCCGCAAAAGCAAAAACACCCAAACGATTTCGATAAAAAATCAAACATTTTTAAGGCTTTAAAAATAAATCCAATGCCATACAAAGCCCTCTCTTTCATTCCATTCGAGCGCGGGCAAGGGAAGACGTACCAAATTTGCCAAAAAAGCCAGTGCATTGATGGCTCTGTACTGAGATTTTAAGGCTGACAAATTTACATCGAAAGAAATAAAATATCGCCTGAAAGGGGCAAATCCTGCCTGCTGATTCTGGAAATCTCGCCCAAAAACCATATCTGACGCACTATAACCCAGTGCCAAATGGATAAATCGAAGTTTAGCTTTTTCTTCTTTTGGTCTTGCTTTTTTTACCAGCACGCAAAATAATGCATCAATATCTACTGAATACCAATAAGTTTGCCCATTGTAATCTTTCAAAAATTGTGCTAACCAGCTATCACCCAGCACATTAGGTCGCTGGGAGGCAAAGTCAGAGAAATGAAAAGAAAATTTGGGGTTAATCCATATTTTTTGGAAAAAAAGTTTTTGAAAGGCAAATAAAAATACACCTAATAGATTGGCAATGAGGTCGTAAGCACTTGCGCCGTAAGCGGCAGAAAATCCATCTAAGATTTCTATGGACGAAAGTAAGAGAAAACCAATCAAGGCACTCAGAAAAATGATATGACTTTTTTTTGCCTCGCCCCAGCGGAGAGGGCATTTTTTTGCTCCTCTCTGCCCTCCCCAGTGGAGAGGGCTTTTTTGTAGATAAATGAGTAGTATAAAAGCAAAGCTACTCAGGTGAAAAGCTGTAAAAATATGCCCCCACTTGTCCATCTGTTGCCACTCGGCAAGGTCATCAAACCAGTGGAAGTTGCTGAAATCGTGGTGTTTATACCAAAGTAAGTTTGCACCATAAAGTGCAAGAAAATAAGCCAATGAGAAGAAAAAAAGAAGTTTTCGAAGCAAGCGTTTGTGCGTTTATCCTTATCAAATTTAAAGAAATTTTCTGTTATTTATCATGTTCCTGCAAACTTCCTGTTTTTATACATAACATTTTACAAAGGAATCATTTTAATAGTAACCGTAATAGCACCTTGTCCTTGTACGGTTCGTACTTGGGAAAAGTCAAGATTGGAGGCGGTCAGGCGTGCAATCATCAGCGTTGTTACTGGGTCAGTATTTCCACCTTTGATTAATATTTGTGTTTCATTGTTGGCAAATGACCAATTACCTACACCAGTGTTTCCATCTTGGTCTATTCCCTCTACAGAGCCGTTTGCTCTAAAAGTAAAGCGTATTTTAGAAAAATCTAATACATTGTTATTTGCCCCTTTCTTGTAAACAGTACCATTGATAAGCCCCTGTACGAAGATTACTTCATCTGTCTGCCAAGCGCGTGAGAGCAAATCTGTATTAGTCAATGCAGCTTCTTTTTTACTGCAACTAATTGATAACAAGATAATTAAAAAATAAAAAACAACATGAATTTGTTTCATAAATATAGTTCTTTAAATAAAAAATATAAAAAGAAAAGTGTGAGTATGAAAGCAGGGAAGTGAAATAAGGAGATGATTTACAAATAAGAACGTAAATCACACATTTAGGTTATTTTCTTGATAATTTCCTTTTCCGCAGGCGTGCATTGCCCATTGGTGAGCATAAAATGAGTGATGCGCGCCAAATTTTCTTTGCCCAAATCTGTAGTTTTTATTTCTTGTATCAATTTCATTATCAATACTTTATCCTCTGTCAGGTCTTTGCTAAGGTATAAATAAGAAGGCAGAGAAAGCTGTATGGAATAGCGTAAAAACCTAATTTCTAAGTGATTAGGATTGAGGTCTATTGCTTTTGAAAAAGTGGCTTGTGATTGCTTGGCAAGGGCTAATTTTTCCAAAGGATTCCAGACCTGCTTTGCTTTGAGTGTTTCCAAACACGCCTGATACGCTATCACTAAGGCATCAGGGGAATCAAATTTGGTAAGTGTTGCCAACAAAAAAGTAACACTTTTTTCATCATCAACGGCTTTGAGATACTCTTTTCGCAAGAGGTCAATGTCTATTTTTCCATCTTTGACAAGTTGTGGAAGCGGCATACACGATACTTTTAGATATAATTTAATTGATGTTTGAAATAACTTTTCACCAAAAGCGTAATTTTTTTGGAGTCAGGCACTCTGATACGTTCGTTAAGGACTTTCGCTGGCGCAGTTTCCTGAATTTTCCTAAAAAGTTTCAAATAATAAATGTAAGCTACATACACGCCCAGTCGAGCCGATTTGGGTAACTGCAAAATGCCTGTGTAGGCGTGGTCAAAGTCGCGCTGAATATCTGCTTCTATTTCTCTTTTTGCCTCATAATCAAAGCGTTTTAAATCTACTTGTGGGAAATAGGTGCGTCCTCTTTCATAATAATCGCTTTTCATATCGCGTAGGAAATTGACTTTTTGGAAGGCAGAACCTAAACTTCTGGCGGTGGCTTTTAGGCGTAGGTAGGCTTCTTCGTTGCCCTCACAAAATACTCTGAGGCACATCAGTCCCACCACTTCTGCCGAGCCGTAGATATATTCCTCATAGTGATTTTGCGTATATTCATTAAAATACAAATCCATTTCCATACTGTGCAGGAAAGCCTCGATGAGTTCGTGTTCTATATGGTACTGGCGTACCACGATTTGGAAAGAATGTAAAATGGGGTTTAGGCTAATCTTGTCTTCTATTGCTTGAAAAGTATCTTTGCGAAAAGTATCTAACAATTTTTTCTTGTCGAAGCCATGAAAAGTATCTACGATTTCGTCGGCATAGCGCACAAAGCCGTAAATCCCATAAATGGGTGCGTGTAGCTTTTTGTCGAACATCCTGATTCCCAGAGAGAAAGAGGTGCTGTAGCTCTTAGTAATAATTTCACTACACTTAAACGTTGTAAGGTTAAAAAGTTCCATCATAAGAAGATGTATATTTTAGATTTTTGTAGAGATAACAAGAAAAAATACTTCCTTGTTTACAATGAGTTGATTGGAAAAAACACAATTTAAAAAATTTAACTTTTATAAGTCAAAAATTGTGCATTTATGATATATTCTAATAATAGTGGTAGAAATACTTTTGTGATAATTAATATTTCAAAAAATTACCTCTAAACATCATTGATTTTGTATTAATTACTGATTGTTGGTAAAAATAGTTTTTTTATTTTACTTTTCTATCTTTTTTACCTTTTTTCTTGCAAATATAAAAGGCATGGCAAATAAAATATGCCATGCCTTTTATTAATATTATAGCTTAACTATTTGATTCTTAGTTTTCTACCTATCTTTAATTTTGTACTTGCATAGATTCTATTCATTCGGCACAAGTGCTTGACAGAAACTTCGTACAATCGTGAGAGTTCGCCAATCGTATCTCCTTTTTCTACAGTATGATAGACCACTTGGCGGCGATTAGTCAGATGCTTGAAATGGTCAGGGGAGAGTCGGAACAAGCTGGTTTTGAGCTCGTTAGTATTAAAATCATAAATTTCGGCAGGGTTAAAAGCATGACCTTTGTAGCGCACTTCGTAGTGAAGGTGAGGTCCCGTACTGCGTCCAGTGCTACCACCTTTTCCTATTTCCACCCCTGCTTTTACTTCCTGCCCTACCTCGACATTGGATTTGCTCAAGTGTCCATACAAAGTTTCCAGCCCGTTAAAATGTCGTAACACAATGTGCCTACCGTAACCTCCTTTGGCATAGCTATTTATCCGTACTATCCCATCAAAAGAAGCATACACTGGGTCGCCAATGTCCAAGTCCAAATCTATACCTCCATGCCAGCGATAACGACGAAAACCAAAGTTCGAGGTTACTTTATTACTTGCCAGAGGTGCAGCCCATTGCTGAGGCGCAAGGCTATCAAATAGCTGAATATCAACAGATTCCTTAAATTCTTCAATATTGTACTTGTATGGATTGATGTTTTCTGAATCCCAAATAGCATAATAATTAGTCAGCGTAACCCACACACAATCAATGGCTAACTCCTCTGTAACCATCACTATTTTCTTCATCTCTACATCATAAAAATTGCTATTGTCCTCTCTCAGCAGCGATTTGGGTTCGCTAAGGTCTAAGGGCTGTTCGTAGGCGTTTTTGATGATATTCTTGATAAAAAGAGTATCTTTTTTCAATATATCCAATTCCTTGAATGTTTCTTCTACTCGTTTCATTTCCTGTTCAGCCTCAGTCTGCCCACCCAGAGGGGAATCACCACCGACATTTTTGCCTTGTGAATCATTTTGAAGTGCTGTTTTTGCCTCATCTGTACCATTTGGATTCAATAAAAGCGAATCTTTTTTGTTGTCCTCTTGCACTGTTTGAAGTTCTGTGCCTTTCAGAGAAGCAGTATCAGAAGGAGTCCAAATCTTTTTGATGATTTTGAACTCAAAAAAATCGCCCACCCTTTGTGTAAAAGATTTCCTTTTTTGCTGTGCAAAAGTGGCAGTAGTAGCGAAGACAAAAAACAAGAAAGAAAAAATGCAAAGCGTTTTTAGATTCCTTTGACGTAAAACTTTCTTCATAAATTAATCCTAATTAGTTGGTTTTCAATTTATACAACCTGTAAAGGCTCTTATTTGAATTCTCAATTTTCAACAAAATAAATGAAAATAGCAAATTAAGCAGTGATGAATTGTAAATCATAAATTTTAAATAATTTTAAGACGCTCATTATTAAGCATTTATAAAAAACAATCTTGCTAAACTAATTTCACATACTTATTTGAACCATAAACTTTAAAAATTTCAACCTATTTTAATGTATTCCTTTCATAGCCAAAAATCTTTCTGCGTCCAAAGCCGCCATACAGCCCGTTCCTGCGGCTGTAACTGCTTGGCGATATACATTGTCTTGGGCATCACCTGCGGCAAAAACGCCCTCGATGTTGGTCTTGGTTGAGCCAGCAATGGTTTTGATGTAGCCAGTTTCGTCCATATTGATAAAATCTTTGAAAATACCAGTATTGGGCTGATGACCTATTGCCACAAAGAAACCTTTGATGGGAATGGTAGAAATCTCACCTGTTTTATTGTTCCTGACGCGCACGCCCTCGACTTCATGCTCTCCCAAAATTTCCTCAGTTTCGGTATTCCACCAAATCTGTACGTTAGGCAGGTTTTGTACTCTCTCTTGCATAAACTTCGAGGCACGCATTTCGCCTCTCCTGACCAGCAAATTTACTTTTTTACACAGATTTGCCAAGTAGCTCGCTTCTTCGGCGGCTGTATCGCCCGCACCCACCACCGCAACTTCCATGCCTCTATAAAAAAAGCCATCACAAACCGCACAGGCAGAAACGCCATGACTGTTCAGACGCTGCTCTGAAGGTAAGCCCAGCCATTTGGCTGATGCTCCTGTGGAAATAATAACGCTATATGCTTGTAAATCAATACTTTCATCTACGGTAACTTTGAAGGGGTAGCTGTTAAAATCTACCGAAGTAACCATACCATCGCGAATATCCGCCCCAAACCGTTCTGCTTGCGCCTGAAAATCCATCATCATGCTGGGTCCATTGATTCCTTTGGGGTAGCCTGGGTAGTTTTCCACATCTGAAGTGATGGTGAGCTGTCCACCAGGCTGGCTACCTTGATAAAGTATTGGTTTTATGCCCGCCCTTGCTGCATAGATGGCGGCAGTATAACCCGCAGGACCAGAGCCTATTATCAAACATTTTATAATTTCAGTAGTCATGGTTCTATTTTATGAGGTGCAAACTTACGATAAACTTTCAAAATAATTAAATTTTAACAAAAAATACCAAATGGCGGGGTTTTGTAATCCAAAAGTTCTGCATTAATCCCTCACAAATTCCACCAAATAAACCTTATTGGTGGCTTGTAAGCGTGTTTGAGGATTTAAAAACAAAGGCGTAAGTTGGGTAACGTGATATTTGTCAAATGACTTGATAACCATTGTTTTACCAAATTTTTTTAACTCTTCCAGTCCCTGTTCGTCCAAATAAACCCATGCTTTTTCCTTGCCCACTGCCCTGACCAAGCTATCCGTTTCGAGAAATAAAGGTTGAATTTTCGCGCTATAAAAATCAATCGTATGAATAAAAATATCCTTGCCGTCGCCACTGATTCTTTGCAAAGCAAAAAAGCGATTAAGAGGAAAATCCTGCTGAGTTTTCAAATGTTTGCCCAGCACGCTTCCCGTTTGATATTGGAAAAGAGAAGGGTAAAAATGCACATTCAAAATAAAAAATACGCCAATAATCGTAATGGCAGAAGGCAAAATCAGGCGTTGGAATCTCGTCTGCCCTTTGATGCCTACATAAAAAGTAAAAAGAAATAATGCGCTGATTATCAGCCAGATAAATACATTGCTCAACGGAAAAACCCAAGTGCAAAAAACCAAGCCAATCAGCCAAACTAAGCATACATTTGTCCACTGAACACCAAAAGCTATTTTTAACAATGTTTTGTAGCGCGGGTTTTGCAATAAAATATATACGTATCTGGCTGTAAATATGGAACTTAGCGGAATGAGAATGTTGATATAATGAGGCAGTTTGTATTGCGAAGTCGACAGCGCAAGGAAAGGAAGTAGGAAGCCACCCAGCGTAAGGTATTCTTTGCTGCGAAAATGGGATAAATTTTCTTTGGACTGCGAAAATAAGGCTGATTTTACAAGGTCGTAAAATGCAAAAAAGACCAATAATCCCCAAGGTAGCACCGTCCAAATGTACGTATGCACAAAGAAAAACGGGTCAGAATCGTCTTTCCACACGTTTTCGCCTGTGAGTCGTCCAAAACTTTGTTTCCAAAAATAAAAATATAATCCAGAAGTGTTTTTCTCGCCTTCTATCACCTTTTCGGGCTGCAAGTCAAACTGCTGGTACAAACCAATGCACATTGGTAGCAAAACCAGCCCCACGACCGCCAGCCCCACCAGCCACTGCCAGCGAAAGATAAAATTGTACTTTTTTAATAAAATAAAATGTGAGCCAAAGGCGAGCGCAGGTAGCATCAAGCCAATGGGACCCTTAGAAAGCATCGCCAAGCCAATGCCAATGAATCCCAAAATTAAATTTTTCCATTTCTCAAATTCCACATATTCAGCTAATTGCCAAATGGCAAAGATAGCCCAACCCATGAGCATCGTATCTGTGCGTACGTCATGGTTCATCAAAAATACGCTAAAAGAGGAGGCGCACATCAGCGCAGAAAGGTAAGCTACTTTTTCATTGTAATAGCATTTTGCTAATCGATAAGTGGAATAAATCCCAAGTAAACATACCAAAATAGGAGTGATGCGGTAAGTAAAATTCCCCTCAGAAAATAGCTTGAAAACTAAGGCTGAAACCCAAAAAAGCAAGGGAGGTTTGTCCAAATAGTCTGTCCCGCGATGCAGCACCTCTAAATAACTTCCATTTTTAGCCATTTCTAAGGAGATGGAGGCATACTGCGCTGCATCTATGTCCATGATGTCCAAGAACATACCAACGAAATAGACCAAAATAATTCCTACAAAAGGCAAATATGTTTTGAAAATAACTTGATTCATTCAGCAAAAAAATTTGATTTTCTATCTTTTTTTCAGCCCCAACACTTCTTCAGCAAACTTAAAAGTTTCTTTTTCTACACTTTCTACATCATCAGATTTCATATAAGAGGCTATGACGTGGTTATTGGCATTGGGGAAGGCTACTTTTCGTTTTAGATTTTCGGGCGTGCCTAACTGCGCGAACATGGTTTGCATCGCCTCAACAGACACCACTTTGTCCTGATTTTCCTCATCTTTGTAGTAATAACCAAGAAAAATAGGTTGCTTTATTTGGGCAAAATTTTCGGCGGTCATCGTTGCGCTAAATAGTGATTTTAAGGCAATTAAGCCTTCTATTTTATACTTTTTAGTCCAGTAGGCGGCTTCCCCTTTCTTTTCTTCGGGAATGGCGCGCGGATTTTCGCCCATGAAAGCCTCCGCAATTTGCAGTCCCCAAGGCATATCCAGCATGGCAGAGCTGGGCGCAAACAAATCAATGAGAGGAGAATAAATAATAAGTGCCTCAATATCACTGTTTTGTGAAGCTATGTAGAGTGCTTGCATTGCGCCTGCGGAAGTTGCCATCAAGATAACCTTATTGCCTAATTGCTTGCCTATCGCCACTGCGCGCTTGGCACTTTCCAGTAATTTTTCTGGGGTGAGGTGTTGGAAAATATCTATCGTGTCTATGCCATGTTCCTCCAAGCGAGAAAGATACAAATTACAACCGTATCTCTGGGCAAAATTGCGGTGTATAGGCTCGCCTTCCAGCTGGCTGGCAGAGAAACCATGCAAATAAACCACACTGTACGGCGTTTTTTGCTTGCTCGTATCAGCCCATACGATACGCGCTTCGTTGTTTGGTTTGATAGATTGATGATTTTTTTCCGATTTGATGATTTCCTGCTCTAACTGAGCAAGATTAGCAGTAACAAGTGGCAATTTCCCATCAAGCTGTGGCGTGGGGGGCTTCGGACCCAACATAAAAACAATCGCACCCACACCCACTACACCTAAAAACCATTTTAAAAATTTCTTCATTATTTATATCAAATTTTATAACTTCGTCATTCTAAATTCCTCTTTTTCGAGGGAAGCACTATTGAGAATCCAAAGCGTATTGCTGCCTTTTTTGGTGATGTACCAGTCGCCATTAAATTCGTCATAAGGGTCAAGTGCATTAAAAAGATTGATAGCAAGCTCGGTCTTACTGAGCCTAATTCTCCAAAATCCTTCGTAAAGCCTGTTATTATTTTTGGAAACCACAAATTTATTTTCTAACTCAAAGCTGACAAAAACGCCCAAAAATTCTGCTGACTCGTCTATTCCACCATCTATGAATTTGTCAATTCTCCACCGTCCAATCACATCATTATCAGTAATTTGCAATATATCTGCCGCTGATGCCAAGTCTGCATTTTTATTACACGCAGGCAAAATGGAGAGCAAA
The DNA here is from genome assembly GCA_013298985.1 of Cytophagales bacterium. Classification (GTDB taxonomy): domain Bacteria; phylum Bacteroidota; class Bacteroidia; order Cytophagales; family Thermoflexibacteraceae; genus Thermoflexibacter. The sequence goes on along the minus strand of JAAFJS010000016.1, from coordinate 293 downwards.
GAAAGCAATAAAATCACAATGCTAACAGAGAAAATAAATCTATATTTCTTGGTGGTTTTCATTTTTCTTAAATAATTTTTTTGAATGAAAATGTTTTATTGTATGCAATTTAATTATTTTTGAGGAAATTCAAATCCAAAAGTTTGAAATTTGAAAAAAATGAAGTTAAAAAACAGTTTGGAAATAGTTTGAACGATTTGCTGTTGCGATACAATTATTTATTGCTAATTTTACAGTTCCCGATTCATCATTTATAATTACTAATTTATAATTCCAAAAAATGAATATTCACG
>JAAFJS010000159.1 GCA_013298985.1 Cytophagales bacterium | reverse complement strand
TCGTTTTTTACATCAAACCATACGTATAAAACGGCTAAATCTTTTGGATAAAATTGTAGGAGTTGCAGCAGGGCTAACCAATTTTAGAAATAGTTAACTAATTGATTACTAATATTGAACAAGTCTATTGATTTCAAATTCAATACTGTCAATATCTGTTTTGAACTTAAACATAATATTGTCTTTGTCAGAAAGATAAGTTTTAATTAAAAGACTATCGTCTGCGATTTTTGGTGTAACTGTCCAATTACTATTTTCAATATTGTTCACATAGTATTTGATTTTTGCGTCAGTCGCATTTATAAGTGGAAAACCATTGTAACTTTCTTGACCGTAAGTCAATATTGAGTAACAAAGTGTTAGCATAGTTAAAATTGCGTTTCGTAGTTTCATGTTTTTTGGAGTTTAATTACTATTGTATATTTTCGTTTAAAATTTCTGCAACTCTCTAACATACGCTCCTTGCATATTCCTTTCAAAAATAAAATTTTATTTATCAACTTTCAAAATGAAACCTCAAAATGTTAGAAATTAGCACATTAGCCACAGCAAAAAAATGTCAGTGAGGATACTGACATTTAGCGAAGGAAATCCAATTTGTAGAGCATTGACAAAACTTAATTTATATAATATCAGATTATTTTGAACTTACCATGATTGCTTTATTACTTTTCTGGTAATCATGTGCTTATCGTTTGTTATTTCTACAAAATAAATTCCATTTGCCTCATTAGCAAGATCAATTTGGAGCTTATTATCACCAATGAATAAGTTTTTTTCATTAATTAGCTTACCTAAAGCATTATATACTTTTATGTATGTTGCTTTTTCTACATCTAAAACTATGTTAAAAATAGTTTCGAAAGGATTAGGATAGATTTTAAAATCATTGTTGTAATCTATGTCTTCCTCTTCTATTCTGGCAGGAGGGCAGAGTGCATCTCCTGTAATTGTCCAGTTCTTAGGCGCACTTGTCAATGTAGCTCTTGCTGCTACTGCTGTACAATAGGTTCTGCCTACTGCTCCCAAGGCTACCCCTGTTTGTAAAGTCTGACCTGCCCAACCTATCAGTGTAGCGTCATAGTTGGCAGTGGACATCCCGCTATTATTTAACATATTAACTGCTGTGATAACACTACCCATATTCCAACTTGCTAAGAATTGATTAAAGGAGGCGGCATTAAGGAACATATTTGTCATATCATTTACTGCAATAGTATTCCAGCTGTTAAGAGATTGGTTAAAAGCTGTAGCATTCCCAAACATACGATTCATATTCGTTACCTTGCTGGTATTCCAACTCCCTATCGGCTGATTGAAAGCACTGGCACTTCTAAACATACTACTCATATTCGTTACATTGCCTGTATTCCAGCTACCAATAGGCTGATTAAAAGCAGTAGCCTGCTCAAACATACCACTCATATTCGTTACTTTGGCAGTATTCCAACCACCAATAGGCTGATTAAAAGCATTGGCAACAATAAACATTCCTTGCATCTGAGTTACGTTGCTTACATCCCAGCCAGAAATGTTTTGATTAAAAGCATTTGCATTCTGAAACATCACACTCATATCAGCTACCTTTGAGGTGTTCCAGCTACCAATAGGTTGGTTGAAAGCACTGGCTCGCCAAAACATTCCACTCATATTACCAACATTGCTGGTATTCCAAGCTCCTATTGGTTGGTTAAAATTACTTGCCAATGCAAACATATAGCTCATATTGGTAACTGTTGCTGTATTCCATGAGCCAATATTACCATTAAAATTAGTACATCCCCTAAACATCTGGCTCATATTCGCTACTCCTGACAGATTTGGCACATCAGTCGCTGTATATGTTAAGTTTGCACATCCCATAAAAGCATTTCCCATGCTTGTCCATGCGATATTTCCCCATTGGGCAATAGTGCGAAGTTTGGGAGCTTCCACCGCATCGCCATTCATGTAAAATCTTGGGAAAGTTCCCGTAATTTCTACTCGGTATGTACTCCCGTTTTGCAAACCTGTAATGGTATAGTTGCCTGTAACCCCTGTAGCAGAACCATTACCTACACCTGGATTGGTGAGGTTAGTCCAAGAAATGTTGTAATTGTAGCCACTGCCCACAGTAGGAATGGTAATCGTATTAGTGGTAGTTACCCAAGTGGTAACAAAGCCAGGACATTGATTTACATCACTTGTAATATGCCAATTTTTAGTAGTGATTAATGTATTTCTTGCTGCCGCACCTGTACAATATTGCCTGCCTAATGCACCAAGAAATATTGATATTGGCGTATTTGGATTACTTGCCCAGCCTATCAAGGTCGCATCATAATTAGCTCTTGACATCCCACAATTCCCAAGCATATCTTGCATAACTACTGTTCCATGCCCAGGCTTAAGTTGCCATGACCCTAAGCTTTGATTAAAAGCAGTCGCAACCCAAAACATCTGTAGCATACTTTCTACATTACTCACATTCCACGCACTTAGGTTTTGGTTGAAAGCAGTTGCACCACTAAACATCTGATCCATATATTTAACACTACTTACATTCCATCCTCCTATGTTTTGATTGAATGCTGCTGCACCAGCAAACATCCCATTCATGAAAATAACATTACTGGTATTCCACCCTCCTATGTTTTGGTTAAAGACCAAAGCATTATAAAACATCCCAGTCATGAAAGTTACATTACTCGTATTCCATCCACTTATATCTCCATTAAAATTATAACACCCACCAAACATTCCACTCATATACATTACATTGGAGGTATTCCATGTACTCATCGTAGCATTCCCATCAAAAGCTGTACAATTGGCAAACATACTACTCATATCCGTTACCCCTGTCAAGTTAGGCGCATCAGTGGCATTATAAGTCAAGTTAGAACAACCTGAAAAAGCCCCAGCCATAGATGTCCATGCTATATTTCCCCATTGCTCTATAGTGCGGATTTTTAGACCAGTAAAATTTCCTTGAAAGAAAATACGCGGGAAAGAACCAGTAATTGCTACTCGATAAGTATCTCCATCTGCAAGTCCTGTAATGTTGCAGGGTCCTGTTACTCCTGTAGCAGAACCATTGCCTACGCCTGTATTGGAGAGATTCGTCCAAGTGACGTTATAATTATAGCCACCACCATTAGTGAGAATGTCTATTGAACCACCAGTAGCTATCCAAGTAGTGATAAAGGCTTGGGCTGAAACTTCTCCTGCGCTAAGGCATAAAAATAAAATAAAAGAAACAAAAAGTCTGAAGCAGAAAGTAAAATATTTCATGGTATTTTTATAGTTAGATGGTAATTGTAAATAATTTATATGAATGTGTATGTCTGACTTATCCAGCATAATAAAACATTACAATAATAGCCATCTGCAAGTGTTGCTTCTGGTTATTGTTGCAATAAAAGTAGGATTTTTTTTTCAAATATTCAAGCGATTAAAGTTATTTTTTACTTGACAGGGTGTATATTCTTTCCCACTGGTTCAAGCGTTACTCCCACTGGTTCAAGCGTTACGCTTGAACCAAAAAAGATTCAAGGCTCAGCCTTGAACCAGTAAAAAAATTAAAAAATAATTCCAGACGGTTCGCCGTTGCGATTCAAAGATTCCAGATTTTATAAAGTGTTGCATTTTTTCAGAAAAATAATTTCTGAGAAGAATACAGCAGATTTGAAGAAAGGTTACAGTAAGAGAAAAAATAAAATGTGTATTTGACTGAGTTTTCAAAAACTTCATTTAACCTTCACTTACTTTTAATCTTAAAGCAACGTTAAAAGACTAATTTTGCAAGAAATATACCCTTGTGCTGACCTTTCAAATGACTTCCACCTTTTTTATGGATTAATCAACTTTGCTATGTTTAAAACTTTCAAAACCATTAAATCTAAGCTACTTTTTTCATTTGGTATCATCTTGTTTGTTACCCTCTTGATGATTGTGCTTAATTTGTGGCTGGCAAATAGGGAGGAAAGGCTGGGAAAGTTGGTGGTGCTGTTGGCAAAAATAGACCGCAATATACAGCAGATGAACAACTTAGAAAAAGATTTCTTTTCTGACGAAGCCATCAATCCTGATTTTTATCGCACAGGCAAAAGTAATTATATCAACAAACGCCAAAGAATCCTTGATGTTATTTATAATGAACTCGATACGCTAAAATATTTCTCAGAAGTGCGAAGTTTTGGTGCGATTGACGAAATAGATTCTATTGCGAAAGATTTTGAAAATTATCGGATTGTTTTTGATAGACTTTATGCACTGGTGCGCTTGCGTGGGTTCAAAGATTATGGACTGGAAGGCAAGATGCGCGAAAGTATCCACTCTATCGAAAATGCACCTTATCCCCTCAATATGGTACTTTTGCTAACGGCTCGACGGCACGAAAAAGATTTTATCATGCGTAAAGATGAGCAGTATGTAAGCAAAAATGCAGAGGTGCTGTACGAACTGGAAGAGGATATTCGAAAAAAAGTAGCCAACGAAAAAACCAAAAAGGAACTCATTGGGCTGGTGGATAATTACCAAAAATCGTTTACCCTGCTCGCCAATGTGGAAAAAGAAATTGGCTTTGACAACAATAGTGGACTCAAAGGCGAACTCAAAAACACATCTTCTAAGCTCGCAAATGAAGTAGATAATCTTAATCAAATCATTATCAGGCAGGTAGAAAATATCTATGCAAATATTCACTACATTTCTATTGGAACGATTGGTTTTTATATCTTTATCTATTTTATACTTGCTTATTTTATTACGCGTTCGTTAAGCGTACCTATCAGCCTGCTTTCACAATCCATTGATAGAGTGATTAATAGCAATTTTTCTCGCGCCGAAGTCATTGATACGATTCATTCCAAAGACGAGGTGGGCGGCTTGGCGGAGGATTTCCAATATATGCTTGCCAAGGTGCAGGACAGCTTTGAGGAAATAAAATCTAACTCTGAGAAAATGGCAGAAAAGCAACATTTGCTGATGAAAAGTTTGGAGTATGCCCAGCAGATTCAGCGCGCTATCCTGCCCGACGAAGAAGATTTAACTAACTTTTTTGCAGAATATTTTGTACTTTACCTGCCTCGCGATGTGGTTTCTGGTGATTTTTATTGGTCTATGCGTCGCAATGAAAAGCTGTTTATTGCCGTAGTGGACTGTACGGGGCATGGCGTGCCTGGTGCGTTTATGAGCATGATTGGGCATACGTTACTCAATAAAATTATTACACAAAACAAAATTTTTGACCCCGCTACTATTCTGGAAGTGCTTCACGTAGAGGTCAAGGAAGCTCTGCGCCAAGATACGCGCAAAAACCATGATGACGGCATGGACGTTTCGCTTTGCCTCATAGAAAGTGAACGCAATAATCCCAAAAACTGCCATCTTACCTTTGCAGGCGCAAAAGGAAAAATGCTTTATACGCAAAAAGGCGAACTCAAAGAACTCAAAGGCACAAAAAGGTCTATTGGCGGAGGGCATAAATCAGAATTAAAACCATTTGAAAACCATGAAATTACCTTAAAAAACAGTGAATTGGTTTATCTATTTACTGATGGTATCACCGACCAGCAAAACAATGAAGACAATAAATTTGGCAACGAACGCCTCAAAACCTTTCTCTCTACCATTATGCAACTGCCTCTGCAAGAGCAATATGGACAATTATTAGCGGAAATGACGAGCTACATGGGCAAGCAACCGCAGCGCGACGACATTACAGTGTTGGGTTTCCGAATTTAGGACTTTATCCCCTCAAACCCTTTGACTATCAGCACCGAAGGCAATGCCTCAATCCAATCTACCTCGTTATCATCTATTTTCTGCCAGTATTTTAGGCTCATAATCACCAAGTCAATTTCCTCTAAAACAGCTACTTGGAAGTTTTCTTCTTGTACCATCGCGACGGACTTAGCAGGTAGGTCAGGATTAGTAAGGAACTTTGTAACTTCGCTATACAGGCTTCCGTGATAGACTACGCGCACCAGATAGGCAACATTGTCCAAGAACTGACGCGCTAATTTTAACAAGCTAATATCTTCGGGCGTTTCTAAGAAAAGTACAATTTGGTTAGCCGTATGAAAGCCTCTGTCTATGAATACACTGATGGGACATTTGCTGTTTTCTATGATACTTCTGACCGTTCCGCCCAGCTTGTCTTGTGAAAATAAAGATTTTGCACTGCCCACAATGAGCATATCATAGCTACCTTTGTTGGCGGTGCTGGCAACTCCATGCCCCACATCTTCGGTAACTTTGTATTTGGTTTCAATCGTCAAACCCATCTGCGCGGCGGTTTCTTTGATAGGTGCAAAGGATTCTTCCTCAAAAGTAAGTGCTTCTATCTGACTTAGTTGGGTGCTTGGTGTGAGGTGCAAGGCAGTGATGTCGACCTTTTTACTGATTTTGTAAGTAAACTGAGAAACCAATTCCAGCAGTTTGCTACCCATCTGTGGCGGACCAAAAGAAATAAGAATATGGTAGTCGTTTTTCTTTTTTTGAACCAATGAAATATTGTGGTATTTGTCAAAAAAGTAATTGATAAAATCTAAGCAAGGGCTTGTCATAAAGGTAGTTACCAAAGCCATCAGCACCATCATTGAGAATATTTCGGTACTCAATACACCCAAATCATAGCCAATATTGAGGATAATGAGTTCCATTAGCCCGCGCGTATTCATAAAAACTCCAATCGTCAAGCTATCTCGCCAACTCAGCCCCATCAGGCGGGCGATTGCCGCCGCGCCCACCAGCTTTCCTGTGATGGCAATGACTATCACGCTGAGGCAAGTGAGTAGCAAGCTCGTATCTTGTAAAAGTCCTATTTGGGTACGCAAACCTGTAAAGACAAAAAACAAGGGCAGAAGTAAAACCAAGCTGACATCTTCTATTTTCCCCGTCAAAACCTCTTTGAAACGAATCTCGTTAGGAATGACAGCACCTGCCAAAAAAGCACCGAAAAGCGCATGAATCCCAATCAGTTCAGCGATGTAGGACGAGAGCAAAAGCACAATAAAAAAGAAAGCAACTACATTTTTGTTCAGCGTTTCTTTGGAGGCATAGACAGTGCTTACTTTGAGCAAAAATGGTCTAAGCACATAGAGCATCAACACCACGTAAACCACTGAGGATAAGATAGTAAAGAGCGCGCTCATGGCATCTCCCGCCTTTACGATAGCCACCACCACCGCCAATAAACACCACGCCGTAACGTCGTCCGTAGCGGCACAGGTAATCACAATCGCACCCAGCCGAGTCTTTGCCAAGCCTCTCTCTTGGATAATACGCGCCAGTACGGGAAAAGCAGTAATGCTCATGGCTATTCCCATAAACAAACTAAAGGAAAGAAAACCAATATTTGCAGGGGCGTAGGTCGTGTAAATAAAATAAGAGAGAATCACCCCAAGCGCAAATGGAATGACAATGCTTGCGTGGCTGATGACCACTGCCTCTTGGACTTTTTGGCGCAAAACGTTCACGTCCAGCTCCATACCTATAATAAACATGAACAATATCAGTCCAATTTGGCTCAAAAACTGCAAGGCTGACAGCGATTCAGGGGGGAATAAAAAAGCAGAAAACTCAGGAAAAAACGTCCCTACGACCGATTTACCCAGTACAATTCCTGCGATAATTTCGCCTATTACCGTAGGTTGCCGTATCTTGCCCATGCCAATCGCAAATAGGCGCGCAATGGTAATGATAGAAATAATTTGGAGGAGAAGAATCGCCAAAGGGTGATGAGCATTTTGGCTAAACCCTTCTGAAAAAAGTTCGAGAAAATGATATTGTTCCTGTACTTCCTTTGCCTTGATTTCGATAGCGTCTATTTTGGGAATTACCTTCTGTGGCTCTAATAACTGCCCTTCACGAATAAAAAACCAAACAACGCCCAAGAAAAAAGTAAGTACAATGATATAATAAAGTATTTTTTTGTTCATTGTCTAATGTATGTATATAATATAGTCGATATGTAGGGTAGTGCTTTCAAATGTATGATGCTTAAAATCTCACCTCCCCCTAACCCCCTCCAAAGGGGGATATAATACTTTTCCTCTCTTTGGAGGGGGTAGGGGGAGGTTATCATACAATTAGAATCATTACTGCTATTTCGCATAAAAATAAGCAAATTAATCAGTTTACTACGATATGATTTGTTTTTTTATATTTGCACCACAAAATTTTTTATACAAAATGAATAACAAGACAGCAATCATTTCAGGTGCTTCGCGAGGCATTGGCAGGGCAGTAGCACTGACGCTTGCCCAAAACGGATTTAATGTAGCTCTGTTGGCAAGGAACAAAGCAGACTTGCAAACCCTCGAAAAAGAAATAGGCGCAAACGCAAAAAGCTATGCACTCGATATTAGCAACGAACAGGAAGTCAATCTGGCAGTGGCAGATATTCTCCACACTTTTGGGAAAATAGAGGTTGTGATTAACAACGCAGGCATTGGCGTTTTCAAACCTACGGAAGAACTGACCTCCGAAGAATGGGATAACTTGATGAATACCAATGTGAAAGGTACATTTCTGCTGACCAAAGCCACGCTACCACACCTCAAAAATCAAAAATCAGGAACAATTATTGGCATAGCCTCTGACGTTTCTAAGCGCGTATTTCCTCATGGCTCGCTGTATTGCGCGACCAAATATGCCCAAGATGCTTACCTGTCGGCAGTTCGCAAAGAAGTCCGAAAGTTTGGGGTGAAGGTAAGCCTGATTTACCCTGGATTGGTAGATACTTATTTCCACAACGATATGGAGGGAAGTAGCAAGCAAAGCGAGTGGCTACAATCACAAGACATCGCAAACGCAGTCTTGTATGTATGCAACGCGCCCGCACACGTGGTGCTTGACGAAATAATGATTCACCCACTTTCGCAGGAATATTAAAATGATGGTGTTGTTCCAGTTAGTTTTTAAGTCAAAAACAAATTAATTGTATATTTGGCTTTAGCCGAATTAGTTGATTATCACCATATTCGCCTGAAGGCAAATGTACTTTCATTTTGTCTTACTACTTATTAGGTTTCAACAAATGTTCGTTCTTTGGAATTAGTAGCTCATCCCGCTAAAGCGAGGAGGTATCTTTGAACTACGCCTTTTAAGGCGTAGAACTGCTCGTTAAGCGATGAACGGCTTATTCTTGAATGTCAATAAAAACTAACTAAAACAAATTTCTTGCATTATAATTTATTAAAAAAATCCAATTTTTTCATAAAAAAGTTTAATATTCAAGTCTATTTCAAACTTTCGCAAAAAAAAAGTTCTATTTTTTAGGATACACCAGAACTGTATTTGTATTTTTATTGTTGAAAAGAAGTTATAAACCGTAGTCAATATAAATGGCTGGCGACAGTAGCCACCAATCAAAGTTTACGTAGCCCAAAACTCCCTTTTATGCAATCAAACGTACACATACAGCCTCTTGCCGATGTTTGGCAAAATGCAACCCAAGTCTATTCGCAAATAGCTGTATTGGTCGACGAAAACACAAAAAAATACTGTTACCCTTTCCTCCAACCTCTCCTCAAAGCGCATACTCTTATCGAGGTTCGAAGCGGAGAGGAAAACAAAAACCTCGAAACCTGTACGCAAATCTGGAAACAACTTACTGATAGTCAATTTGATAGAAAATCTTTGCTCATCAATCTGGGTGGAGGCGTGATTGGCGATATGGGTGGGTTTTGTGCTGCCACCTACAAGCGAGGCATAGATTTTATCCAAGTTCCCACCACACTACTCTCACAGGTCGACGCAAGTGTAGGCGGGAAGCTCGGCATTGACTTTGGCATTTTCAAAAATCATATTGGCGTTTTCCAAGAACCACAAAAAGTGTGCATTGATGCCACTTTTTTGCAAACCTTGCCGTATAGGGAATTGCGCTCAGGCTTTGCCGAAGTAATAAAGCACTGCCTTATCGCTGACGGGCAAGCATGGAAAATGCTCATTACCAAAGATTTAGCATCACAAAACTGGCAGGAAATCATCACACATTCTGTTGCTATCAAAAACAAAGTAGTGGAGGCAGACCCGCGAGAAAAAGGTTTACGCAAGATTCTCAACTTTGGGCATACCATTGGTCATGCGGTAGAGAGTTTTTTTCTATATACTGAAAACAGATTACTGCATGGAGAAGCCATTGTGATAGGTATGATTTGCGAGGCGTGGCTGGCTGTGGAAAAAGGTTTTATTCAAAAGGCAGAACTTCTTGATATTCAGGATTATATACTTTGTATTTATGATAAAATAAGTATCAAAGAAAGCGATTTTGAAGCGATTATTAGCAATACATCACAAGACAAAAAAAATGAGCAAGGAATTATCCTGTGCAGCTTGTTGGCAGCAATAGGCAACGCCAACTACGATATACCAGTCAATAAGGCAGAAATTAGCGCAAGTTTGCATTATTATGCTAAACTTTAACACTAACAATCGATGACATAAATGTAATGTTTTGCAAGATTTAAGTTCTAAATGATTATTTTTGTGATTAAATTAGTATTTTTCCAATAAAAACGATTGTTTTTAGCTTAGTAATTTTTTAGGATAAAAACAAGATAAAATAAAACAAAAACAAGTTTAAAAATAATTTTTAGCGATTTTGCAAATAAAAATAGTATAAAACAAAGAATAAGATAGGCGTAATTTGGGATTAAAAATTTTAATTTAGCGTGATTTACTACGTTTTTAAGGTTTATTCTATTTTGTAAAAAAAAAAGCAAGTTTACATTTTTTAACAGGCAGTTTTGTACTGATTTTGCTAATGATAAGATTGATAAATACGCACACAGGAAAATGGATTTCTTTGAGTTTGCTTTTTAATATTCTTTTTTGGGCGGAATTAGTCGCACAGCCTCAAAGTACAAAATCTCTTTCTCCATTGGCTCTGATGCAAAGCAACTTTCCTAATGCCAAAGCTGTCTTTACATCAAAAAAGAAAGTCATCACGATTGGTTTGGGCAAAAACGATAGTGTGAGTGTGATTGCAGAAAATAGATTTGAAATGTTGCATTTGAGGCATCGTTCTGACCAGTTTGCGACCGAATCAGTGCCATTTTCTCGGTTCAATCAGATTTTGAGCATCAATGCCTATACGATGGTAAACGAAAACGGGAAGGTGAAGTCCATCAAGGCGCAGGATTTCGTAACGGGGAGTGTGGTTTCAAAGAATTGGTTTTATGACGATTACAAGGAAAAAACGTTTCTTTTTCCGAGTATAGAGCCAGGCGCAACGACTGTTTTGCATTATAAAGAAGCGATTAGAGAGCCAAGATTTTTGGGCGTTTTTTACCTCAATTCGTATGTGCCAGTCAAGAAATCGGAGTACGTGCTGATGGTGCATCAGGATATTAAGATTGATTTTAAAATATATGGTGCTGAAAAACTGAAAATTGACTTTACGAAAAAACGTGTGGGTGAGCAGACCGTTTATACGTGGAAAGCGAGCAATTTGGCAGAATATAAATCGGAAAAAGATGCGCCCAATATCAGTTATTACGAGCCTCATATCATTGCGTACATCACGCACATCAAGGGAAAATCCTTGCTGGCAAACCATGCGGGCTTGTATCATTGGTATTATGGAATGGTCAAAGACGTGAATAAGAACGTGTTACCAGAAATAAAAGCCTTAGTAGATACGCTGACCAAAAATGACAAAACGGACAGCGTGAAGGCAAAAACAATTTTTCATTGGGTACAGTCCAATATCAAATATATAGCAATAGAAGATGGGCTGAGTGGATTTATTCCCAGAAGTGCCAACGAAGTGTATAAAAATCGCTATGGAGATTGCAAAGATATGACGAGCATGGTAGTTACCATGCTGAAAATGGCAAATATTCCAGCGTATTTGACGTGGATAGGGACGAGAAAACTGCCCTATTCTTACAATGATGTTCCTACGCCAATGGTTGATAACCACATGATTGCAACGGCAAAAATAGATGGACATCATTTTTTCTTGGACGCGACAGACAGCTATGTGCCTTTTGGTATGCCTACGGCAATGATTCAGGGCAAGGAAGCGATGATAGGCATAGATTCGCTAAACTATGAAATTATGCCTGTGCCTGTGATGGAAAGTGGGCGCAATGTAATCATGGATACTTGCTGGATTGACCTTGATAATGAGGACATTAGTGGTACAGGAAGCGTGCTGTTTAAAGGTTATTACAAGTCAAATTCGAGTTTTGAAGTAATAGAGCAGAAGGACAAGGAGCAGAAAGATAATTTTTTAAAATTGCTGGGCTGGGAAGAAAAGTTAAACCCTACTATTGAAAGTTTAACCTACCGCAAAGTGGAAAATAACGACCAGCACCTGACCATGCAATACGATTTTAGGATAGGTGAACACTGTAAAACTACGAAAGATGAGCTTTTTTTGAATTTACACTTGGATAGAAGGCTACAACATGAGTCTATCCAGATAGATAAAAGAAAAACGGACAGGGAAATCGAATATCAATTCAATGATTTTCGTTGTGCTATTGTGAATTTGCCTGCAAACTATCAAATAGACTTTATGCCATCAAATAGCAATTTCCAAACAGACAAATTTGGTTTTACTATTGAATATGAAGTGATTGGAAATCAGATTGTGATGAAAAAAAGGATTTATTGTAATTATTTGTTCTTAAAAGGTGCTGAATTTTATGCGTGGAATGAAATGGTGAAAAAACTGGACGTGGCGTATAGGAGTAGCATCAAATTATTAAAAAAATAAATTAACCCTTAAAAAAAACCTCTTATTTAATATCATAAATGCTAAAAACTGAATCTATGACTAAATTAGTAAACACATACTCACTTTTTATTGCTTTCATCTTATTTGCAACCATCACATTTTCAGGTGTTTCTTTTGCCGTTCCGCTTCATGCGCCATGGTCGGGTAGTACCCAATACTTTCACCAAAGCTATAACTGGATTCAGAAAAGGGATTTGCTCAAATTAAACGAAATAGACCACCAAGAGTCCGCGGTCATTCTCAAAGACAGGCGAGTCCTCGAATATGCCTACGATTTCAAAACGGAGAGATTGGTCATTTATGATACACGCCACAAGATTATCCGCGTCAATAGCCATGCCGCCGTCGAGGAGTTTAATAAAGTATATATTCCCATGCGTAACGCATTGGCTATCATAGAGATAAAGGCAAGGTTTATCAGCAAAACAGGCAGAATAGTAGAGCTGGACAAAAACCAAATTAAGGATTTGGACAATCCATTGAACGCAGGTCTATTCAAGATTTTTGCCATCACAGGTGCAGAAATTGGGGGCGAAATCGAATATATTTATACGCTGAAACAACAACCACGAATTTTTGGACGAGAAATTTTCCAAACATCGATTCCTGCCAAAGATGTGAGTTTTGAGATTATCACACCCACCAATCTGTTTTTTGAGGCAAAAAGTTACAATGACTTCCCACAAATGCAAGCAGAAGACGACCGCTATGCCGACAAAAATGTATTAAGCGTTCACGTGGACAGATTGCAGGCACTTGCTCCAGAGGATTATTCCTATTACCAGTCCAACCTGATGCGTATAGATTATAAGCTGAACCGCAATACAGACAATGAAGAGGACAAAACTAAGATGTTTTCTTGGGATACTTTGGCGGAGATTATTCATGGTTCGGTGTATAATTTCAAGAATATGAGTGCGTCAGAGCGCAACAAATATGAGAAGTTTCTGAAAAAAATAGTCCCTGTGGCTTCTGCTACAAATGAAGAAAAAATACGAAAAATAGAAAGCTATGTAAAGCAAAATATCAGAATATCAGAACGTTATGCAGACTTAGATACAGACAAAGAAGAAACACCTTTGGATATTCTCAAAAATAATTATGGAACTTCGATGGGTGTGGTTAGGCTATTTGCTGCCCTGTTTACGCTTGCGGATATTGAGCATGAAATCGTCCTGACCACAGACCGCACCAATACCAAGTTTGACAAGGAGTTTGAATCTTGGTACTATTTGGAAAAATATCTTTTCCATTTCCCCAGCACCAATAGTTTTCTTGCGCCACACAACCCAGAGTATAAATACGGCATGATTCCGTATAACTACACGCATAATCAAGGGCTTTTCATCAGCCCCAGCTACGAAGGATTTGACATTTACAGTGCCAAAGTCCAAGAAATTCCTGCGATTGACTACCAAAGTAACTATGACTTGACCGAGCTAAATATCAAATTTGGGAAAGATTTTGACAATGCCAATATTCATTTAAAGCGTTCTTTTGCAGGGTATGATGCAGTGGATTTGCAGTATCGCTACGAAAATTCTTCGGACGAGCAACGCAAAGAGGTGATAGAAAGCCTGTTTAATAAGTTTGGCAATGATGTAGAAGTAAGAAATACGGTCGTAAATCAGCAAAAAGATGACCCTTACACCAATTATTTCAAGATAGAAACAGACTTGAAATCGAGCGCGCCCATCGAGATAGCAGGTACTACTTATATTTTTAACCTGGGGGAAATACTCAATAAGCAAGCCAGCCTGATGCAAAATGATGATAGGGTGCTAAACATCGAGCGCAATTACCAGCAAGGTTCACACAAGGTCGTCTATATGGAAATTCCAGCAGGTTACTGGATTAAAAACCTCAAATTGCTGAACAAGGAAGTATTTTTGGAAGAGGAAAATGGGGAACGAACGGCAGCATTTAGCGTCAATTATGATGTGGTGGGTAATAACTTGATTAAGATTGAAATCGAAGAATATTACAAAAAAATAGAATATTCCAAAACCTATGCTGACCAATACAGCAAGGTAGTCAATGCCGCCGCCAATTTTAATAAGGTGGCACTGATTTTTGAAAGAGAAAAATA
>JAAFJS010000158.1 GCA_013298985.1 Cytophagales bacterium | reverse complement strand
TTTCTTTTGGTCGTTTTGCTCAATATTTATGCAGGCAATTATTTTTTTCGTCTTGACCTCACCGAAGAAAAACGCTATACCATTTCAGAGCCTACCAAGCAACTAATCAAGGAGTTAGACGAGCAGGTTTATATCGAAGTGTACTTGGACGGCGACCTCAATGCGGGCTTTAAGCGACTGCAAAAAGCTATTCGCGAAACCTTAGACGAGTTTACGGTCTATGGCGGCGCAAATATTCAGTACAAATTCGTAAACCCTGACGAATCTGCTGGCGAACAAGACCGCAATAACTTTTACAACCAACTGATAGCCAAAGGCATACAACCTACCAATCTGTTTGATAACCAAAATGGCAAAAAAGTAGAGAAGGTTATTTTTCCTGCGGCATTGATTTCGTATAAAAATAAGGAAACGCCTGTCTTGCTTTTGAAAGGCAATGTTGCCGCTTCGCCCATGGAACAGCTCAATCAGTCTGTGGAAAATGTGGAATATGAACTTATTAATGCTATCAAAAAAATTACGTTAAAGCAAAAACCAAGTGTGGCAATCATAGAAGGGCATGATGAACTGCGCCCTGTCGATATGGCTGATTTGACGACTTCGCTGGACGAGTTTTATGTGGTGGATAGGGTAAATCTCCAAGAGAACAACTTGGCTGGGTACAATGCGGTCATCATTGCACAGCCCAAAAAACGCTTTTCTGAATTGGAAAAGTACAAATTAGACCAGTACATTATGAATGGCGGAAAAGCACTTTTTTTCATTGATGCTATTCAGATGAATCTGGATAGTATTTCCAAAGGTGGCGCGTATGCTTTTGGTTATGACCTCAATATCAATGATATGCTTTTCAAGTATGGCATCAGGATTAATATGGACTTGGTTCAGGATACAGAAATGGGCAAAATCGTGGTCAATGTTGGCAATCTGGGCAATCAGCCTAACTTTAAGTCTTTTCCTTGGCATTATTATGTGATTCTAAACCGCTTTAAGCGTATGCCCATCACCAAAAACCTGAACGGAATTTATACTCGTTTTTTGAGTACGATGGATACGATAAAGACCGAAAATGTACAAAAAACACCACTTTTGCTCACTAATCAGTATTCTCGCGTCCGCAATATGCCCAATGTGGTGCGTTTGGAGGAAGTTCGCACTGATTTAGACCCCAAACTTTATAATCGGAGCTTTTTGCCTGTGGCGTACCTACTGGAAGGGAAGTTTACCTCACTTTACAAAAATCGTTTTGCACCAGATAGCATTGAAAATAAGACAGTTAAGCAGGAAAGTGAGCCTACCAAAATTATTGTTTTCTCTGATGGCGATATTCCACGAAACGAAATAGACAGGCGCACAGGGCAGCCACTTCCGCTTGGCTATGACCCGCTTTCTCAGCAAACTTTTTCGAATAAAGACTTCGTGATGAACGCGCTGGCTTATTTGATAGACGAAAATGGCTTGATTGCGTCAAGAAACAAGGAAATTACACTAAGACCGTTGGACAAATTCAGAATCCAGGACGAAAAACTGACTTGGCAAATCATCAATTTGGTGTTGCCTGTGGTAGTCATCATTGGTTTTGGTCTTTTTAGGTTTTGGTGGAGAAAAAGAAAGTATGAAGGAAAAAACGTAGGCTAACCCTAAAAAACTGCTTTTGTTTTTCCTTATGTTTTATTCTTACAATTTGTCCCTTCTTTTATAGCAAGATTTCTCCACAAAATTGTTATGATAAATACACGAAGTATAGAAATCTGATTATAAATAATTTAGCTCATTGACATTTTAAAAAATTAAAAATTTCAATGAGCTAAAAATTAAATTAAGTAATTAGACGTTATCAAATGTTTATTTTTGTCATATTGCTCCCACCGTTAAAACGGTGGGTTATCTTTATATAACTAATTAATTATCAGTATATAATACACTCTTCTAAGCGCATGAGCGCGAACATAAAAGAAGAAATTTATTCTTTCCAATTACTTTAGTGTAAAATCTCATGCGTTTATTCTATCGCATGAGGTAAATTTTTCCAAAGCCTTTTTCAAAAAGTCCATCACCTGCGGTTTCGAAGCGTTCAAAATCTTTTCCTTGTTTGCGTACATCTACTTTGAAAAGATATACACCCCGCGCCAGCTGGTCGCCAAACTGGTCTGTGCCGTCCCAAGAAAACTCACTAAGATTATCACCCACGCGCAGTGCGCCTAACTCGTCCTTGTGAATAGTGCGAACTACTTTGCCCGTTACGGTCATAATCTGTATTCGAATGTCGTCAGGGACTTCGCCTGTGAGTGTGAATACGAACTTCATATTAGTCGTGAATGGGTTAGGGTACGGATAGAAATTCGAGATTTTGGTTTCATTAATCACCTTAAAAGTAACACTAAAAGGCTGCGCGCCCGCTTTGTTGTTGCGCGAATCTCGCCCTTGCACACTCAATTTGTACGTTCCATTTTCCAATCGTTCAGACCTATATTCTATTTGAATTTTATTTTTTTCAGGCACGATTGTCCAAATCAGGTTGGGATTATTCATGTAAATTCGCTGCGGCTTGCAGGTGGCGCAGTCGCGTGCGAGGAAAATCTCCATGCCCGTAGTGTCGCGTCGTACCAAGTATTTGTTTTCGTCGGTCAGCCCAATAGAAATCATAGGCATTGGGGAAACAATTTCGCCGTCCATGATGTGCCGCCCATCTACGGCTACGTCAAGCACTGGATTGATGTCATCTTCTTTGACCTTAAACCGTACCTCTAACTGATTGTTTTCATAGATTTGCTCTGCTTGGAGTCGAGGATTTACAAAAACGGTCATTCTATTTTCGCCAATAAAATTGAGAGAATAGAGATTGGTTTTGAAATAAGTGGTCTGATTGCGTTTAGGTGCAGTAATATTCTGCGTGAGTCGAGTACGCCTTCCAGTAGGTATATTTACTATATCGTACTGTACGGTAAGCGGTTCTTTGAAGTCATTACCCGAAATATTAAGAAAATTAAAACCAATTTTGATGGAATCGCCTTCTACGATTTCGAGCAAAGTATTTTCTCTGTACGATAGGGTGTCGTATAACAAAATTCCTTCGGGGACTTCCTTATAAATCACCTGCCAGCGTTGTAGCTGATAAGGGGTTCGATTCAGAGAGTCTATAACATTGAGCCTGAGCTTGATATAGGGAAAAGTGGCAGGATTTAAGTCTTTCAAACTCAGCCCGTCTTGTCTGACGTTTTCTCTGACCAGTTGCTCCCTACCATTAAAATCTACGCCAATTACATCTAACTTCCAGCTTTCGCGAGTTGGATTTTCTGCATTATTGATGAGGCGGAAGGTATTGCCCCACTCGGCGGCTGGACCTATGAGGGTAGAGGTAACTTGCCCACTGCGCGAAGGGCGACGAAGTGTGGTAGCAACGTTAATTTCTTGAAAAGCATCTGCTCCGTAACGTTCAAGGGCAGAGCCTACTGGCGCACCTTTCTGACCAATAATGATAAAAGCAGCCGTATTTAAGCCTCGATTATCAAGATTTGAGGTTCGTACGCCTATTTTTGAGAGTGCTGCAATATTACTACTGCCTATATTTCCTACAAAACGGCTATTCATCAGAATCACATAATCCCCTGTTTTTACTTTTTTAAGATATTCGTCCATCAGATTACCAAATCGAATCAAAAAGCACTGCTCCAAAGATGAAACCAACAAATTTGCACCGCAAGGGTCGACTTGGTCAAAGAAAAATTCTCGATAGACCTTTCCCGTTTCTCCATCTATGGAAACCATGATGATTTTATTGGTGGTATTGGCGCAACCTCTGGCAGGCATCTGGTCAACAGCGCAGTTCGCGCTGGTGGCTATTGCCTGCCCATTGATGGTCAAGTTCCACGCAGCCCAGTTGGGGCTGTTTCCGCCTATGGCGCGTGCTTGGATATTAAGTACGTTATCTGTAAAATTCCATTTGCGAGTTTGTAGGTTTGGTTCTACTCTTTCCAATGTATTTTTAGGAAATTGAGGAGTTTTGCTTTGCGACCAGCCATCTGGACTATTTTTGATATAGACAAAAGAGGCATCAGCCCAAGCAGGGTCGTCATCAGGGGTAAGCTGGGCATAGCGCGCACGCCAGTAATAAACTGTGCTATCATGTGCTTGATTATCAGCCAATAAATTAGTAGTCCAGAAAGGCGTGATGTAGCCGTACACTACGGTATCGCGCAAGGCGGGGCTATTAAAAGTATGCGCGGTGTCTAACTGAAAGCGGTACAGACGTTCGCGTGTGAAGGCATCAGTATTTTGGGCTATAAAAGTAACAGGTTGTTTGCTTACTATGCTAAACTCTTTGGGAGCAATATTAATAAGGCTTCCTTTGCGGAAAAAGAAAGAAAGTGTAGCTACGTTGTTCTCTCTACGCATTTCACTAATTTCGAAGCTGGGGTCAATCGTAACCTCAAAGCTATTATTTCCATTGATTCTATCTCTGCCTTCTTTGGGATTGACCACTGTATAATAAACAGTATCCAAGTATGTAACCTTGCGCGAGTGTCTGATAGCACGCAGTGTTTCTATGGTGCCGTCAGGATAAGTACGTTTTACACCTACTTGAAAGCGTTTTTCGTCCGTAATGCCCAAGTTTTTGACGGGAATCCCTATGCGGAAGGAATCTGACTGGGCGGTAAGGCTTCTATTGCCCAAAGGTCTGATAAATAATTGTTGGTCATTCTCCGTAATGCTATAATCAGGTAAGGTCGATTTGAAAAGTACCAAAGCAGGGTCAGCTTGTAAGACAATCTGCTGGGTGTTGGCAAGCGCAAGTTCGTCAGGAAAACGATTACGATAGCTTTTCAAAAATTCTTGCATCACAATACCAATAGGTTTGTTTAACATTCCTTTTTGGCTAAACCATGTTTCGTAAAGTGTTTGCGTATATATTCTCAAAGGTCCATCTAAACCAATATGCGAGTGCGCCAAAAAGCCAATCGCGCCCTTATCTGGTGTAAGCACCCAATCCTCTCCTATGGAAGCACCTCGCAAAAAAGCATTGCCTGAACCACAGCCGTTTACAATCATAAATGGATATTTGCCTTTGTTGCGAAAACCCAAACGAGGCTCAGAGGCACGACCAACATCTATGTCCGTATTCTCTGCGCTTGAATGTCCAAAAAAAGTAATAATGCCTTTCCCCGCATTTATTTGCTGGGTGATGTCGATAAACTCTATGTAGTCAGTCGTTTTCTTGGACAGGGTTTCCACGTTTGCACCCAAAAAATCTCCCTGTGCTATACGCGCAAAGCCATCTGTATATGCCCTAAATGTATTATTTTGGTTGAGGTCATAGCCGCCGCTTAGGTGTAATATTTCTTTTTTCCAAGGTGCATCAAAAGCGTCAGCCTCATATTCTTTAACCTTATTCAGGTAGTTAATCACGTCTATGGGTTTATCTGCGGCTATTCGCCCCGTAGCAAGCGAGGGTATATGGAGAGGAAATCCATTCTGCCCTGCGGATATTTCGTGGTCAGAGGAAGGGTAGCCCCAAGGCGGTACTAAATTTCTATACTCTGTGTAGGCGATTGGGTTATAAAAATAGTAAAAACCTATATGTAAGCCTTTCCCCATCAAATACAAAAACTTAGGGTTACCGTTGCGTTGCATAAAATTGACAAAACGCCTCATAGCCAGTGGAGTCTGCTCACCATAAGTAAATAAATCACATAGCTGCTGAAAAGTAACTACCAAAGGGCGATAACTTCCACCCTGAGTAGAGGTGCGATAGTCAGCGTATGCTTGGACTGGGTTGGGTACGCCGCCCGCAGGCTGCATTAGCCTTTCGTCAGTGATAATCAAATAATCAGGGCTTCCCGACAAGCTAATTGGTTTAAAATTGATGGGCGTAATCCCTTGCGGAATCGTACTGATAGCTGATATAGCCAAGAGTTTGCGTGCTTGGTTTGTACCTGCTACCGTTCCTGTCATGGTATTCCCTGCATTATCTGTTCTAATCGCGATGAGATTACTTTCGTCTGTAATATCAAAAATACGCGTATTTGCTGCTGCATTGGTCAAACGTATTTTAGATTTTCCTGTACTTTTTGCATTGAGCAAGAAATTTCGCTGACCTGCTCCTTGCATATCAAAGCCTTGCGGGTAATAAATTTCTATAGTCCCCAAAAAAATTACCTCTGAGGCAGGATTGGTAGTGGTAGTTTTTACTCTCAAACTTACAAAAAAACTGCCATTGCGCGCTGGAAATGCCATCTCAGGAAGGCGAGTATCTACAATCCGCATAGTGCGATTTTCAAACTGAGGGTTAGCCACCGCAACTCGCTGTGAATCAGGGTGAATACCAGCAAAAATATCTACATTGTGAGTCGTATTAGTTCTGCCAAGGACTTTCATATAAAGTCTTGGCTCTACTTTTTCTGCTCTTGCTTCTGTTACTTTGGGGTCTATGAGTGTGTAGCCCAAATTGATTTTACCAGAATTGGGGCTATACTCAAAACTCCCCTGCCCCTTGCCTACTGTAAAGTGAGAAAATAATGCCCCTTTTTCGTCTAAACCATTGAAATTGACAGGGAATAAGGGTCCTGAAAAAAAGCCTGTTCTCCATGATGCCTTATCCCCTATTAAAACTTGTGTATGATAGATTTCAGGAGAAATAGCAGGGTTATTCTCATAAAAATCAGACATTCGCTTGCCTTTTACACCACGTTGGGCAAAAGTTAAAAAATAGAATGCAGTACCTTGATACTCATCATCTTCTGTTCGGGTAATATTTTCTGGCTTATCATACATTTCTTGCATCAAATCAGTACGGTTTGCTCTACCATAAAATTCAACAAAATCAGTGCGATTAAATACACTATCCTCTTCCCCAACCACTCTAATAGCAATTTCTTTTCCTCTAAAGAATAACTGAATCTGTTGAGGCATATTAGTAGCAATGGGTACACCTGCATTTGCCAATTGGTCATAGCTTATCCTATAAATTCCCTCTGCATTAATAGGTATCTTATAATAAGTCTTCGAATAGTCAATCCACTCATTGCCAAAATTTTGAGCATCTAAAGTACCAAAGCCAATAAATGATAAAAGAGCAATAAGTACACAAAAAGAAATGTATCTTAATTTCATAACTATAGACAATTTGATTTTTATTCAAAGTTACGAGTTTTCCTTTATTTCTGTTGTAAATACCTTCATATTTAACAAAAACAAAGCCAAGCAATCATCTTGGAAGAGCATCAAACAGTAATACTTCTATTTCTTTCTTTTTCATAGGTAGTCGTTCAAAATAAGTAACTCTTTTTTCGATAATATATTGTTGATACAAATTTTGTAATTTATCATCAGTTTTGTTGTAATGCTTAAAAATGACAATTTTAATAGGTTTTGAAGTATGTAATGTATTTGTATTTATTTTTTTCATAAGTACATCAAAATCAATTACTTTGTAGCCTGCGGCGGCGGCTATTCCTTGATAAAGTGAGGCATCTGAGCTGACTACGGTCTGCGATTGCTTCGCAATTTTGGGTAGCTCCTCATAAATAAATAGTTGGAACGCCATTACATTGTCCTTGTAAGTACTATATGAGTTTACCCCCCAACGCATCGGGTAGTACCAAATTGTCCATGAATAAAAAAGACTACTTCCGATAATACAAAGGCAAGTAAAACGTGCAAAAAGGTTAATTTTTAGGTTATTAATCTTCAGAAAGGGCATTGAAAATATAAAAATTTGGATAAAGATAACAGAAGGTGCAAAATAGCGAGCCTCTGATGCAAACGTCCAAAAAAAAGGTTCTGTATGATTCCAAAAAGTGTTTAATGTATTTTCTGGTGGATAGTAAATAGAAAGAGAGGCTATAAAACTGACATTGAGCAAAATAGTAAATAAGCCAAGTAAGTATAAAATAAAATAATTTGTCGAATGGCTATTTTTAAGTTTTAAAAATGCAGTAAATCCTTTGATAATTAAATAAACAACCACAATTGTAAATATAATTTTGGCATAAATTTCACTTTCGTACCAATTGGGAGAGAAAGAGATACTTTTGTCTAAATATTGACGAATATTAAAAAAAGAAGCATGAAAAAAAGAAGCCCATGTAAAAATATTAAAATGTGCCAGATTAGCCCAATAAAGCTCGCTATTATTTGCGAGTTTGTCCGCATACCTGTTATTGACAAAATTAATTGCAGAGATTTGATGCTGGTAGAACAACTGGCAGATGATGAGCAAAGAAGTAGTGAGCAAACAAATAAAACTATATTTTTTTAGCTCTTTGTAAGATATGGTACTTAATAAGACCCAAAAGAAAGGAATTAAAAATGAGAATGGATAGTAAGAAAAGCGAAAGAAAGAACACATAAAACAAGAAATGCCTAATAAAATAGCATTTGTAATGCGGGTTTGATGTGAATAGCTATTATATTTGGAAATAATTTTCAAAAAGAGATAAATACTCAAGAAGTAAAATGCCAAAGAATGAAAATCTGTTGAAAGAAAAAAACGAAAAGGCGATGGACTTACAGCCCAAAAGCAACAAAGTAAAATAAATGCCCAAATGGAAACTTCTTTGGACAGAAGAGAGAAAATACCATACAAAGCATAAAAAAAAACAATGATGATGACTATCTTTAATAACCAATCTGCTATAAATGGATTGGCTGTAAAATATAGTAAAGGCGCAACGAAAATAGGGTAAGCAGGGGCAAAATTACCACTAACAGTAAAAATAGTTTTACTCAAGTCTTGTTCATCTGCTCGTATAGACCCAATACCATAACCTTTTAGCAGACTTTGAGCATAACCTAATTGTGCTGGTCGGTCGTCTAAATTAAAAGGAAAAATATACTCATAATGCACTCTAAAACAAATACATAACAACAGGAATGTTATACAAATTATTTTCCAATTCATTTTTGATATATTGTTTGTTATGAAATATTTAGACATTTTTTTACAAAAGTGGCGAATGCGAAAAGCGGCTCAGTTTGTGCCACCAAACTCATCTATCTTAGATATAGGATGCGAAGATGGTTATTTTTTTACTTATTTTAATCATTTAGTTAGTTATGGCGTTGGGATAGACCCTTATTTAGACCAAGATAAAGAATATGCAAACTATAAACTTATAAAAGGGCATTTTCCATCTCAATTTTATCTTTCTCTATCCTTTGATGTCGTTTTAATGATTGCTACTATCGAACACCTACCACTTCAAAATCAAATAGATACAATCAATTCATGCTATCAATTACTCAAGCCTAATGGTAGAATAATTCTAACTATTCCCGCTCCTTTGGTGGATATTATATTGATAGTGTTAAAGAAGCTGGGGCTGGTAGAGGCGCGTTCCTTACATGAGCATTATGGGTTCGAAGTTAGCCAAATAAATTTATTATTTGACAAAAATGATTGGAATTTATATCATAAAGAGCATTTTCAATTGGGCTTAAATCATATTTTTATCTTTGAAAAAAGAGTACATGAATAATACAATCACACTCAGTATTGTCATGCCATGTCTTAATGAGGCTCGGACATTACCTATATGTATCGCAAAGGCAAAAGATTTTATTTATAGAAGGAACATAAAAGCAGAGATAATCATTGCTGACAATGGTAGCACAGATGGTTCTCAGCAAATTGCGATGGGATTAGGCGTAACCGTATCAATTACCAATGAAAAAGGTTATGGAAATGCTTTAAAATTAGGCATCAGACAGGCAAAAGGCAAATATGTCATTATGGGAGATGCTGATGATAGCTATGATTTTTCTGACTTAGATAATTTTTTTGATTTATTAGAAAGTGGTTACGACTTGGTGATTGGCAATCGATTTAGAGGAGGTATTGCCAAAGGAGCTATGCCGTTTTTGCATCGGTATTTGGGAAATCCTGTGCTGTCCTTTATAGGAAAATCATTATTTGAGGTGAGGATTAACGACTTTCATTGTGGGCTACGCGCATTTCCCAAATCTGCCATAGAACAATTAGATTTGCAGACATCAGGTATGGAGTTTGCCTCTGAGATGATAATAAAAGCCCAATTACTGGAAATGAGAATCATAGAAACGCCTACTAAACTATATGTAGATGGGAGAAATCGCCCCTCACATCTCAACAAATGGAAAGATGGTTGGCGACATTTGATGCTATTGGTTAGCACTTTTCTAAAAGTCAAACTACTTCTTTTCTATCAATCCAAACCTCAATCAGAAAGGATAGATAGGTTAGCAAAAGAAATTTCTTCCTATTTAGAAAATGATAATCTTTCCAAGCAAAGTTTAAATTGTTTAGATATCGGGTGTGGCAATATGCAGTTGGCTGAAAGAATCTCGATTTATCAACCTCATACAAAGTGGGCTTGTGTCGATGTTTTTAAACCAATCCCTTTTTTTATCCGATGGCAAGAAAGACAGCAAAACATAGACCCTCAAAGATGGAGCAAATATATGCAGTTTGATGGAAAAATGCTTCCTTTCGCAGACGACACCTTTGATATGGTGCTATTCGCAGATGTGTTGCACCATTGCCCTGAAAATACACTTGATTTGTTGAAAGAGGCAAAAAGAATAAGTAGCATAGTCATTATAAAAGACCATTTGGAATACGGCTTTTTTTCACGACAAATGCTCAGGCTGATGGATATGTTTGGCAACTTAGGTACAGATGTATATATTCCCAAACAATATTTTACCCTTATCTCTTTTGCTAATATTTGTTCAAAAGCTGGGTTTGAATCACCTCAACTTAGGGTAGGTGTTGATTTATATGGACATTCCTACTTTTTAAAAAAAATACTCAAAAAAAAATGGCAGTTTATTGCAATATTCAAGAAAGAATGTTTCAATAATCATCAAAAATAAAGCCAAGCAAAGTTAAAATGATGGATAGCATACCACTTGTATTCTGTATCACTTATACTTTTTCCTTCTTGTGCTTCATTATCAACTGATTAATAAACTCCCTATCTCTACTTAGTTTCTCTATATAGGTTTCATTGCCTACTACTTCTTTTTTACCATCTCACAAATTGCAATAATTTGACACCAAGTTCGTAATCTATGTTGTATCATTTGCGGTCTAATGCAATTAATTCTTTGATAGTCAATATTTTATCAATCAGCACTTCTACGATAGCTGCGGAAACTTGCTCATATTTTTGCTCAAAACGCGCCGCCATTGGCTTAATACAACGTTTTAATGCTGCCACAGGCTGACAATCATTGAATATTTGTGTTTCAATGAAATCATGGCATCATGAAAGATAGCTTTTTTGAAAAGTATATTTTAGGTTCTGACCTTTACCACTACTGATTTTGATACAGGTGTATGGCTTTTGTCTGCTTTTAAGTCTATGGGAATCAGTACGTTTGCTTCTGGGAAATAGGTAGCAATACACTGAGCAGGAATATTGTAAGGCACAATCCTGAACGTCTTGGCAATGCGCTCTTCGCCGCCATAGTTACTATACAAATCCACAATTTGTAATGCTTCTAACCCTAATTTATTGAGGTCTTCTGGGTTCATCATCACTATTCTTCTTTCGTTATAAATACCTCTATACCTGTCATTTAGCCCATAGATAGTTGTGTTAAACTGGTCATGGCTACGAATGGTCATCATCAGAAACTCATCTTCTGCCAGTTCGTGTCTGGGTACTTCGTTGATGGTAAAATGTGCTTTCTTGTCCCATGTATCAAATTTGCCCTCGCGTGCGCCATTGGGTAGGTAAAAACCATCTTCCAGCCTGACTTTTTGGTTATAATTTTCGAAACCTTTGATAGTTTTTTCAATCATATTTCTGATATTATCGTAGTTTTCATTCATTTTTTGCCAATCGATGGTACTTTTTTCTTTGAAAACAGCCTGTGCCAAGTTTGCTACAATCGCGACCTCGCTTAACAAAAACTCGGAAGCGGGCGGCAAAATTCCTTTGGAAGAATGGACAACTCCCATAGAGTTTTCGATACTCACGAACTGCGCTACACCGTTTTGTATGTCTTTTTCGGTGCGCCCCAAGCAAGGCAGAATCAGTGCAGTTTTCCCATGAATGAGGTGAGAACGGTTCAGTTTGGTAGAAATATGCACTGTCAGGCTACAGTTTTGTAGCGCTTTCGCTGTAAACTCAGTATCAGGAGTGGCAGAGAGAAAATTACCTCCCATTGCCAAAAAAAGGTGTGCTTTGCCTTCGTACATTGCCTTGATAGCCGCAACGGTATCGTAACCATCTTTTCGTGGTGGTTCAAAACCAAAATTTTCTTTTAATTTGTCTAAAAACTGAGGTTTGGGTTTCTCTATAATGCCCATCGTGCGGTCGCCCTGTACGTTGCTATGCCCGCGCACAGGGCAAGTTCCCGCGCCTTCCTTCCCAATGCTTCCTTTCAGAAGTAGCAGATTGACCATCTCTTGGATATTGCCAACGGCGTTTTTGTGCTGGGTAAGCCCCATAGCCCAGCAAGCAATGATTTTATTATGTTTTGCCAATAAATCCGCCGTTGCCCTGATTTCTGCAAGGCTTATTCCTGATGCTTGCGCCAAATCTTCTAATTTATATTTTTTTAACTCTTTGATAAATTCCTCATAACCAGTAGTTTGAGTCTGAATAAATGAAAAATCTATTACAGCGTTAGCACCTACGCTTTCATTTGCTTGTTGAATTTCTAACAGGCAGATAATCAGTGCTTTGAGCAAGGCAACATCAGCATTTATTTTGACTTGGAGGTACAAGTCCGTCAGTGCCGTTCCTTTCCCCACCCAGTCTGTGGGTTTTTGTGGGTGTTTGAAATTTAGTAAACCTGTTTCTCGTAAAGGGTTGATAGAGATGATTTTACAGCCATTTTGTTTTGCTTTTTGGAGAGCCGAGAGCATACGTGGGTGATTCGTGCCTGGATTCTGACCAATGATGATGATGACTTCTGCCTTGTAAAAATCGTCCAACGTAACTGAGCCTTTGCCAATGCCCAGCGTTTCGGTCAGGGCAACTCCACTGGACTCGTGGCACATATTCGAGCAGTCGGGCAGATTGTTCGTACCAAATTGACGCACAAAGAGTTGGTAGAGAAAAGCGGCTTCATTGCTCGTTCTGCCTGATGTATAAAAAATGGCTTCATCAGGAGAATCTAAGGCATTTAGCTCCTTGGCAATCCTCTCAAAAGCATTTTCCCAAGTGATGGGTTCGTAGTGATTTTTGCCTTCCTGCAATAGCATGGGCTGCGTGAGTCGCCCCTGCTTACCAAGCCAATAATCGGATTGCTCAGAAAGCTGGGAAATCGTATAATTGGCAAAAAAATCGGCGTTGATGCGCTTATCAGTGGCTTCTTCGGCAATGGCTTTTGCGCCATTTTCGCAGTATTCGGCAAGAGAAGCGCGTTCTTTGGGGTCAGGAAAAGCGCAACTCATGCAGTCTATTCCTCCTTTTTGATTCAGTTTGGAAAGTAAGCCAAAACCTTTGAGGAGGTTCATTTCCTCCAAAATATGCTTTGCTGTCGAAAGTACCGCAGTCAGCCCTGCGGCAGATTCTTTGGGGTCAGCAAGGGTCAATCCTGTGAGTTGTGCTGGCGATTGGGCGTGTATTTGAGGAAGCATCATTTTTTCAATTTATTCGTTTTTTGCTAAATCTACTTGTTTATTGTATCTTTGTTCTAAATGTATGAAAGATTTTTCGTATTCTCAATTTCTATCATTTTGAGGCTATTTTGGGCAATGATTTCAGTGGAACATTATTTTAATAAAATATTAAATAATTAAAATAAAAAATTTTGCTGAAATTTATTTTTATATTTAGGTAGCATTTGAGCATAAGCACAATGGCAACAAAAAAAGACAAAGACAAAAAAGATATTTCCAAACATAAAAACAAGAATATGATTTTTGGGAATTTCGTTATCTATATCATCACTATTTTTGAGGAAATCTTTAAATTTGGGAAGGCAGATGCAGACCGAATTACGCAATCTTCGGGCTTGCCTACACGCCTTCATCAGCAATTACGGAAGTTAGGAGAAAAATATGGAGAAAAAGCAGTTGATGCAGAGTTTATTGCGGAGGAATTTGGGATTACGACCAAAGAGGCAAAGAAAATAGAAAAAGAAAGTTTGCAAGATTTCTTTGATGTGTATGGATTTATACCAAAAGGAAATCAAAAAAGTTTTAAACCAAAGAAAAAATGACACCAAGAGAAATAAATAAAGGAAATATGAGCCGAATTGCGCTTATCGGACTTTATACAACAATAGGCTATCGTTTTGCACTTTCCCATAAACTCAAGGAATTGATAGGTAAATTAGTAGAAGAAAACCTCTTGACCAAATACGAATTTGCGAAGGTCAAATCGGAAGTATTGGAAATTTGGATAGACACCTCGCCCGATGTAGCCGAACTCCAAGTGCATAAAATGTCAAAAACAGCCAAAGGGAAATACCTTAGCTTTACCTTTGTGATGCCTTACCACAAAGTGATGAAGGTGGAAGCCGAGTGGATGGGCGTTTTTATAGATGAGTTTTTTAGCGGGCTTATACAGGTACTTGCACCTTATCAAGTGCCTGAAAATGAAATTATTACAATTTGTGAGATGGTAAAAAAAGAAGTAGTAGGCAATGAAACTTATATAGAGAAACCAAGCAGAGATAGGGAGTTTATTAATCAGTTGATAATGAAGCACAAGAAGGAGAAAGTGTAAACCTATCAATTTTTAATTTTTTTATTTATGTGGCTGTTTAGCTCCAAATCGCAGTAGTTAAAATTTTGCTGAAATTTATTTTTATATTTAGGTAGCATTTGAGCATAAGCACAATGGCAACAAAAAAAGACAAAGACAAAAAAGATATTTCCAAACATAAAAACAAGAATATGA
>JAAFJS010000157.1 GCA_013298985.1 Cytophagales bacterium | reverse complement strand
CAGTAGAAATCAATAAAAATCAAATGAATTGGATTGGCAAGGGCGAGCAAAAGCATGGCGTTTACTTTTTAGAGGCTTTCAAACACGATTCTTGGAATACCGTAAAAGTAATTAATGCGAAAAATGTATCTGTAAACAGCACACCTTATGCAGAAGAAGTTGCTTTGCACACTGGCGTAAATAAATTTAGAGTTCGTTATGTAAATAATCATGGCAAAATGTTTTTCTCTAACGAAGTTGTTTATTTTTCAAACAAGAGTAGGGTGAGTTTTGCGCCAAACATGGTAGAAAGTAGCTTGA
Source organism: Cytophagales bacterium (assembly GCA_013298985.1). GTDB lineage: Bacteria > Bacteroidota > Bacteroidia > Cytophagales > Thermoflexibacteraceae > Thermoflexibacter. Next base: position 14,546 of record JAAFJS010000157.1, on the reverse strand, counting down.
CTTTTTCTTCAGAAGTAAAATACGAAATTCAGGACGAAAACATGAACGTAATTTTGAAGGGTGAAGGCGAGATGGTAGATTGTTCTAACTTAAAATCAGGCAGTTACTACATGGTTTACGACAATAAGACAGAGAAATTCACCAAAACAGAAGCGGTAGTTGCCGAAGGTGGAAAAACAAAAAAAGGAAATTAATTGATGCAAGCGAAACGCTTGTAATAACAAAAGAAATAAGGAACAAGCGACACGCTTGTTCCAGAGGAAGCGAGAAAGAAATCATAGTTAAAAAAGTTTTAGAAATCTTGGGAAACCGATTTTGCCTTTGGCGGAATCGGTTTTTTGTTGGGTGAAAAGGTACAAGCGAAACGCTTGTGCCAGTGTGAGAACAAGCGACACGCTTGTACCAGAGAAAAAAATTTCACGCTGTATTTTTTTCTTTTTTCAGGAAAAGTACGATTTCTACGATAAAGCGTATCACCACAAATGGAATAATGAGAACATAGCCATATTTGCCTGTGGTGAGGTCTATGCCAAAGAGTAAATCGTGTTGGCTGAGTACCCACGTTCCGCCGCCTAAGATGATGGACAAATGTAGCACCAAGGTTCGTTTGTCTATTGTTTCGGGGAAGGGCATGAGGTGCTGGGCGTTAAATCGTTTGTAAATGACAAAATCGTAGAGATAGCTGACAATTTCTCGGAGTAAAAAAATGCCTACATTGATATTGAATCCCATGTTCTGAAACATAAAAACGCTGATATTAGCACCTAAATTATCAACATCACTAAACAAGGTAAGCATAAATCCAAACCCAAAAACAATAAATACAAAATAGAGGAACAAGAAAAAAATACGCAGATTGACAGACATCGCGGGCGTAAGCGGTTTTTCTTCTCCATTTACGATTATTTTTTTGTCTTTCTCCTCCACATCTGCGATGAATTTGGTGCTGCGTACCCTCACCCATACGCCTACTGTCCTGATGCACTCGTCAAACCAATAGAGATAAAGCAAATAGAAAAAACTTGCTTTCAGGACAAATACGTTATAAGTTAAAAAGCATAACGCAATGATAATGAGTGCAAACTGGATAATTTTTTGTGTTTTTGGCATTTTGTTATGTTGTTTATTCATCATCTAATCTACTATTTGGTGGAACAGCAAGCGGTGGTGCTTTTTTATTTTTCAAAGTTTTTGGTGGGGATAGGAATAATGGCGCAAGGTAATATTTACCTTACTCAAAAACCTTTTCTAAGATTAAGTTATTCATATTCAAAAACTTAAAGGGCAATCTCGTTACTTGAGGCGAAACAGATTTGAGGAAGTTTTCCATGATAGCTGCCTTTGCAATATTCAAGAAATACCAATTCGTAGGCATTGTCTTTCAGCAAAGTAATGCCCTCTTCTGCGCTATTTGCTACAGTAATTTCGCAATGGTAAAGCAAAGCAGTGATGACTTCTATTCTTTCTTTGCTATCTTCTACGATTAAGCATTTTTTCATGGGGTGTATATGATGTTACTATTTTATCGTCCGTATAGGCATGGAAAACAACGTAAAAGCAAGAGTCTTAATCCTTTTTATCTGAACATAAATTTGGATTTTTGTTACATAAGTCTTCATTTGCTTTATCCCAATCTATACATAAAACAATCACACAGTTCATATCTTTCCCACTTGTTCTTTTGGTAACTCGCCCTTTAACTACTTTGAACACTTCCTTTCTTTGCAAATCTTCTCGTGTATATTTTTTATTTCCTACTCCAATTAAAGTTTGAAAGATATATTCTTTAAAATAGATAGCTCTAAGGTCAGGGAGATGCCTGTTCCAATAATGATAATAAGGTTTACTATACTTGGCTATTTCTTTCTTTATTCTATCTTCTCCGTTCTTTAGATAAATAAACTCCTGCTTCCATTTATTAGGTATTGTTGTATTAATAGTGTCGACTCTCACATCTAAATAGTATAAATACATCTCTTTTAACTCCTTATTAAAAGTTTTATTGCCTGAGATATCTGCTTCTCCTTGAAAGCAAAGAGTAAAATTATTAGTGCCAACCTTATCAATTAATATTTTTACAAATGTATTTAGATTACTTAGGGCTTTCTGATAACTGTTTTTTACTTCTTCATCATTAATCACAAACTCCCCTGGCTCAAAAGTAAATACTTTACCTATATCATTGATATTAACACTATCTTCCAAAAGTGTGATAAGATAACTTTTTTTGCCCTTGTAAGTGCAGTAATGACAATGATAGTTATCATCCGTACATTTCATGATGCCAAGACCAAGATTTGGGAAAATTTTTTTTCGTTCTACACTATTTTCACACATACCCTGAATTAAATTAACGACACCTCTGTTATCTGAGATTTCATTAATCCCTTTTATCGGATCGTTATTTATTATTTTTGATACTCCTCCTTCTTTTTCAGAAACTATAATTTCTCTTTTATTTTCTTCTTTATAGGATTGACTCCGAGATTCAGTCGTTCTACTTATAGGATTAAAAACTTCGCTAGAATTTCCGTCAGTATCTATGACATTAACACGGATATCCCCGTTGTCTAATAAAGAGCCAGTTATTTTTAATCCTGTTCGGCTACTTATAAGCTGAAAGTATTTATTATTAGTATCAGGAGTATAAGAAAAATTATCATCAATAGAAAGATTTGGCTGTTTTTTATAGTAAAGTGCCATGAATAAATCATGTTTGTTAAACACTTGCCACTTTTCTGCAATTATTTCAAGCTCGGCGGATATTTGAGTATCACTCAATTTGGGGATTTCTACTTCTAAGGTTTTCGCTTCATTTTTCTCAATCTTTGTCAAGTCCTGTATCAATTTTTCCTTTTCTCTCTCGATATCGTTATCCTCAAAACAATATCCTCCTTCTTTTATTACCGCCTCAAAAATATCTTTTACTTCTCTTGGCGAAAATAGGGCTTCATATCTTTTCAATCCGCCATCTTCTGTTGTATATTTCAAATAGTTTTTTGCAAAATTAAGAATAAACCCACAATTAACTTTTTCCTCTTTTAGGTATTCAACATAAAAATTGATTAAATCAATAAAGGCAGGTAAAGTATTAATCGCCGCAAGATCAGCTTTTAATTTACCTATTTCTTTATCAATAGAATTTAATCTATTATTAAACTTATAAAAAGAAGAATCACGATAAATAGTCATTAACTTAGACAAGTTTTTCCAAGTTGTGTTTTTTATACTATTTAGAGTTTTTTCATACTGTCTATTCTCTTCTAAATTTTTTGGTAATCTAATTACGGTAGTATCTCTGTATTGAGGAAAAGATATAATAGGGAGTATTTTTTCTTTCTCTGTAGATGGGATTCTTACTTCTCCTGATAGGCTATCTTTGAGAGCAGTGATAAATTTTAGTGTTAGTCCTATCTTTTCATAATCATTCCTTTTTGCTTGATAAGCAGGGTGTTGATTCTCAAATACCGTTTGCAAATCTTTAAATGCTTTTTCAAAATATGCATTTGCTGGTGCATCATTATTAACAATATAATTATGAAAAAATTGCTCAAGATAATAGAGTGTAACAAATTTATCTATTGCTTTATAGCCTAAAGCATCCTTTTGAGTAGGAATTTTATACTCTTGTTTATATTTTTTTGCACTGCTTTCAAATTCTTCCAAATTTTTGTAAGAGTTTCCCAATAACTTAATTTGTGCATTAATTAGCTTGCTATAGGGTTGTAATATGTTTGCTTCATTACTATCATTATATTTTTGTAAAAAATCGCTTTTTAAAGGTGAAGAGGAGTGCAATGCTATTATTTTTATTACTTCTGGCTTCTCCTCGTCACAATGACAAGCATTTATCACCTTAGTCAATAATAACATAGTAGGATTTGTAATCGTATCAAAGTATTGTTCTTTGAGATAACGAAAAGATAATATTTTTTTGGGATGTCTGCTACTGCTTAGTCTTTCAACAACTTGATATATGCTATATATAGACTGACATACTTCTATTCTTTTTTTTTCTTTTATGGTATCAAGGACGGACAGATTTCTCTTTTTTGTAATAGGATTATGTGCATCATACTCTATATATTTCCTAAATAAAATTGCATACTTTGTAATAAACTCTGCTCTGTATTCAGAGGTGTCTTTTAAAGAAAACGTACTAACAAGCCAAAATTTATCTTTATTCTTGGAATGCTTATAAATATCAATTGTTTGATCATTATGATCTTTTATTTGTTTTTTAAATTTGCTTTCTAATTCTTGATAATTATTAGGGACTGATTGACCGTAAATAGAATTATGCACCAAATAAGAAATAAATAAAATAAGTGTAAATAGTGGTCGTTTCATTTTATTTGAATGGTTTTTGTTATAGAGTTTCCATTTTTGTAAAAAATTTCAAGTTTTATTTTATCTCCTTTTTGAGGGCGGTTGGGCTTATACACGCTTTCCAATTCTATTCTACTCTTGTTTATCGAGTAATTATTGATTTCATGAATAAGTCTTTCATCCTCATCTTCCATCCTCACACGTATATCAGTAATATTTGTATCATTTATTCTGATGTATAAATAATCATCGCTTATAATTGCACTATCTGAATTAGGAGGTGAAGGAGGCTCATCTTTTTTTTTAAAACTACTGATAAATAGTTCCATTTGATCTCTAAAATTTTGAGTGGTTGTCTTATCATTTTCTACCAGCGTTTCCAGAGTTTCTAATAATGTCAATTTACAATCTATGTTTTCAGATTCGTACTCTTTTCTTGCTAAAACAAGTAATTTTCCATACGATTTTGATTTGCTTAGAGAGCCAATTTGATTTTTAAATTTTTCATAGTCAAAGCTAATATGATTATCACTTATGGCTGGTGTTTTAGCAATAGAATTTTGCTCTTTTGTTTTTTCTTCTACAATTGGCTTTAGTAGAATGATATTTTCCTCATATTCTTTCGCTATTTGATTTGTAACCTGATAACCTTTTTTTTTAGCCTCTATTTTAATTGGTTTTTCTTGATTACTGACATCAGAGGCAAAGTAGCCATTCGCATCAGTAGTATTTGTATTAATTATATTGCCATTAATAGCAATACTGACCCCTGAAATGGGTTTGCTTGTATTAGCATCAAAAACTTTAACTTTCAGCGACGGTTGTGCTATCGCATATTGCGAGTATAAAAAAAGTAGTGTAAAAAATATATTTCTCATTTTGATTTAAGGTTTTTTTAAAATAATTGGTTTACTGTAATCAAAACTTGTAACATTAAATTTATTATTCTTACCATTTTTTTCCTCAATACGCCAAAATAGTAAAGGATTATTTTGTAAGTCTTGCTTAGTAGTTGAGTCAATTTCAAAGATATATGCTTTATTTTCAGTTTTTGACTCACTCTTAATTTCTTTTATAACCTTATCATTTTCCATTTTTACTAATTGCACTTCTATATCCTTAAACAAAGTGTCTTTTCCATTCAATACATAAACTAATACCTTTTGATATTTACTATTTGGAGTCATTATTAACCATTTTTGAATCATTTGTATATGATTGTCAAAAAAAGTAGGATTACTCAGAAATAGAAAGAGAATAAAAATGATTGCTATTGCAGGAATTACAATTACACTTTGAGTTTTGAGTACTTTTTCTAAAAGTATCATTATAAGTATAATTCCTAAAAGTGCCGTCATTATACCTAAAATATTTTGACTTGTCAAATTGACAAACTCTGATAGTTTTAAAATATAGATACTAACAGAAGCAAAAAGAGCAAGTGAAAATATTACCCTGCGAGTTTTTCTCACCTTCTTGCCATCTTCAGTTTCTTTTAACTTGTTATCAAAGATATTTATAGCTTTGATAATAATGCTGCTCCATTCAGTTTTTTGTTCTGTACTCATATTATTTTGATTATTTTGATTAGTACGCACTTCCAAACTACCTGTATCATAAGTAATCGGGCGAACCTCTAAAATTTTTAAATCTTTTTTAGTCTCCTCAGTTAAAACAACCTTCAATTTTTCATAGACTTCCAGCGACATTTCTATAGTCAATATTACACTACCTTTCGCAACTGACACAACTTTTAAATTAAGCCCATCTATCTTCATCAAATTAGATAGTGCTTTCAAGAAATTTTCTTCATCATCAATACTAAAAGTATTGTAATCTTTATCAAGAACTATTTGTACTTTAATTTTCCTTGTTTCATGTTGACTCTTTTCAATATCATGTTTTCCCCCCTCCTGACCATTTGCATCAGAAAGGGTATCTACTTTTTTTCTTTTAAAGTCCCCACAAAAACTTTCCATTGCTGCCCAAACATAGCACAAGGATTAAGTAAGGGATTAGTTTGGGTATAGTTCCTTTTTTGACTATTATATGTTGGTTTATCATAATCATAGCTACACTTTTCCACTTCACTAAAAAATGTATCCATTTCACAATTATCAATTAAGCTAATTAGTTGTTTTTTAAACTCTTGTAAATCCATATTCATATTAATTTTAGTATTTCCCGTTTCTATTTGTAGATTATAATTTTGATTTTCAAGTTTCCAATCCAATTGATTTGCTTCATTTTTATAAATTTCCCAAGGCAATTTATTTGGCAAAGATTCTTTCATATCTTTACGATACAGCCCACGCAAGTTGTCTGCGCCATTTCTCATTATTATTTCATCTTTTGCTTCCTGCCAAGCCCTGCCTATTTCCATTGCTTGCCCGATGCCGTTGTAGAGCCTAATTGCCAAATTGGTTGCTACCTCATCACTAATTTCGCTCGCTGTGCCTATCACTGCGGGAATGCCCGCTTCGGAGAGTTCCTTTGCTTGCCTTTCCGTAGTGCAACCATTAAAAAATACCAATTGTAAGCCTTTTTGTTTGGAGAGAAAAGATACCAAGCCTTCGCCGTGTGCAAGGCTGTTAGTGGTTGAAAACCCTACCAGTCCTTGGTTCAAACCACTGTTAGCGTCTTTGACGACTAACAGGGTTTCGAGGAGTAGTTGATAGCCATCTGCGTGTCCTCCAAAGTGAAAAACCGCTATTCTATCTCTATATCTGCTATCTTGGAATACGTCTATTATTTGCTCTATACTTGCATTAGACCGCTCTACTATTTCGCAAAGCCCTTGTTTTTCAGCTTCTTGAAGTGCTTTACGAATACCATTGTGCTCCGCAGGAATATTCCTCAAATACTTTGCATTGTCCTCTCTTTCATTGGCAAAGGCAAGGAAGATAACAGGTTTGTGATTGGGCATGGTTCTATGTTTTTAGTTTTTTTAGCAAGATAAGTAGAATTTTTAACTGTTAAAAACGCAAGAAAAAAATAAATAGCCTATCATTTTACTCATCATCTAATCCCTTGCTTGGCGGCACGAAAGGAGGTTCTTTTTTCTTTGGGTGTTCTTCGTCTGCCTTTTGATTTTCCAAGCCCTGTTCTTTTTGGAGGTCGCGTGCTTGGAATCGTTCCCTGTTGGGTTCATTGATTTTGATTTGTTTGCCCTGCAAAACGGCTTTGATGGCTTCCGTATCCAGTTCTCCTTCCAAAATCATGATTCTCAACTGATTGTAGAGATAAGAAATAAATAAGAGCAAACCACCAATGAAAATCAGTGAAATAATGCGAGGGAATGTTTCGATTCTCCAGAAATCCAAGGCAAAGAATTTGAGCAAGATAGCTCCAAAAAGTACCAAAGACATCATTCGTAACGCCCTGATTTTGTAGCGCATACCAGCGTACATGAGCCAAAACGAAATCAGCCCCCACAGGATAGGGTAGAGGGTGCGGTGCGTGTCGCGTAGTAGGTCAGCCATGGTCTGAGGCGAATCAAAAGAGGCATCATAGTTTGCCAATACAATCAGGTGGTCTAACTCTGCGCTGAGGTGGAAAACGGCTACTGCACACGCCGCCCAAAGCATAGAAGCAAATTCCGAATTGGTTTCGCCCACTTTTTTGTAATTGCTGACCAGCATCAGGAACATTCCCACAAAAGCAATCACAACATTGATGTAGTGCGTCATAAAGTGCGACAGAGGCGTGGCGGGGTCTTGTGCCAAAAACCGATTTCGCAGTTCTACGGTGCTGGGGTGTCCATAAAACAAATACGAAGCAATCATAAACACCATCACATATTCGGCAGTGCGCTGGACTTTGCCCACACTGTTGCGGTCTGCCCAAAACCAGAAAAGTGTAACGAAAATACCGTTGTAAATGCCTATGATTAAGCGCGTTAAGTCTTTATTGGTAAAAGGGTGATAGTTCAATTCTATCGCACCCGTTACATAAACTATAAAAATAAGCAAGCCACCCAAAATGCCTGTATAAGTTTCGGAAGTAAAAGTCAAAACCATATTATTCTTACCCATTTGCAGGAGCAGGCTAATGGTGAAACCCAATACAATCACTGTAAAGAAACTACTATAAACGGCATCATTGAAAAAAGCCACCACATCAATATTATCATTAAAATAGTACACGCGCGACCAAACCACAAACAAAGTTCCAATCCCCAAGCCCATCACGACCGCGCTGGCATCTGTAAGCAACTGGATTTTGCTTTTGCGCGCAATCCAAAGTAAAATGACGGATTCAGTTACCCAAAACAAATTGAGTTGTAGCGTGGAATCTACATAAATAGTTGAAGAAAAAGTAATTAACCCAAGCGCAATAAACAAAGCATAATTGGTGAGCTGCGTATCTTGGCGCGGGTGAGGCTTGATAAATACAACAAAAATAGCGTGAAAAATCCCCAGTGCAATGCCAAAAACGCCTAAATATTCGCCTATAAGGTTGGTCTGACGGAGGCAGTGCAGAATAGTGAAATAATACAAAACTACATTGGCAAAGAAAATAGTATAATCCCAACCACTTAGCTGTGATTCGTTTGGTGCTACGTAGGGGCGCAGCGTGCGAACAACTATCATCACAAAAAACTGCAAGAAAAATAACGTAGAAAATACAATACAGCCCAAGAAAAACCCACTTTCGCTATTGCTAATATCGGTCGTAGTAACCCACAAATCAAAGAAAATAACCGTACAAACAAAAACAGCTTTGTTCAGAATATCCCAATTTTTGATGTAGGCAATGCCCATAATGAGCAAGTTAATCACAAAAAGATAAATGAAAAAACCTTCATAATCCTCATTGGCACGCACCAAAAACGGCGTGCTGTAACCGCCAAGCAAGGCAATTACCGCCAGACTTTGCCTGCTATGATAAACCGCAAAAAACAATGCCAGAGCTGTAATAAAAATTTTTATCATAAATGCCGCAAACTGAGGCACTAACTGATAATCGTGGTAAGCCAAATACGAGGTGTAGTAAAGAATAGTAAGCCCCGAAGTGATAAACAAAACGCTAAAAGTAGGGTTTTTGTCGCGAAGCTGATTAGCAGAAAAAACCAAGATACCTGCAAAAATTCCCCCAATCAAGATACGGTGCGTTTCCCCCAAAATGCCCACCTCAATTCCCTGACTCACCAAAAACAACACGCCCACCGTCATTATCAAAATACCTACTTTATTGATAACATCTTCATAAATAAACTCTTCTATGTCTTTTTGTTGTTTGGACAAAAACTTTTTCGCTAATTCCGTTCTGTCCGCTTGCGCCAAATTTTCTATTTCTTTCAGAGGTATTTCATCAGCTTCGTAAAATGCCTTCAAATACACTTTTTTATACTCTTTATTAGAAATCTTGTCAAAATCAATGGTTGGATATTCGGGGTCTTCTATGCGTACCTCATCTTTATACATTCGCAGCGTATGCCCAAAAGGGTATTTGCTATAATCTACCTCATCATCATCTTCGATAGAAAACGCACTTTTGTCCATTAGCACTTTGTACTGCTGGTCTTTATCTAAATTTTTGAATGACTCGTCTTTACTCAGCTTTTTCCGATGTTCGGAAACCTCTTTTTTAAAATTTTCTATCCTTTTGACAAAATCATCAATCTCATTGATTTCAGGGTTTTTATTTACCTTATTATCAATGACTTGTGTCGTATCTTGACGTTCAATCTCGTTATGTTCATCTTTTACTTCCATGGTACTAAGCGATTGGTAAATTTGGTATTGATTTCAAATGTATGATAATCAAAACTTTACCTCCCCCACTCCCAGTTGCACTGCGCCCCCAAAGGGGTATAAAAGGCTATTTTCCCCCTTTGGAGGGGGGAGGGGGGAGGTTATCATACAATTAGAATTACCACTGTAAATTTGGGCAATCAAAAATAATAAATTTTTTCTTTTCCAACTATAAATCAGAATTTTATTTTCATTTAGTTAAAGTAATACTTTAAATCAAGACGCTAAATAATGACCCGTAAAAATGATATTTCATCTCACCTAAAATCCTTAAAACATGAGCAAATCTTATCATATTGCTCATAAATTTTTAACCTCATACAAGCGTTCTTTCCACAAAAATTTGATGACATTTGCACGATTTTGAGAAAAATCATATTAAAGCGTATTTTTAAAAACTAAAAATGTAGCATTTTCCATAAACATATACCACAAATGACCAATATAGGCATTATCAGGGAAGGCAGATTGCCCGCCGACAGACGTACTCCTCTTTCGCCCGCGCAGTGTAAAGCGTTGAAAAACATATTTTTAGACATAAATATTTTTGTCCAGCCCAGTCCGCACAGGTGTTTCACAGACGAGGAATATGCCGCAGAGGGATTTACCTTGCAGGAAGACATGAGCCATTGCGATATACTATTGGGTATCAAGGAAGTACCTGTTAATTTGCTTATTCCTCACAAGATATATTTGTTTTTTTCGCATACCATCAAAAAACAATCGCACAATCGCCCACTTTTACAAGCAATTTTGAGGAAAAATATTACATTGGTAGATTATGAAACACTGACAGACAACAAAGGTGAGAGATTAATTGCTTTTGGGCATTACGCAGGGCTGGTGGGCGCATACAATGCACTGTGGGCTTGCGGAAAACGCTTTGGGTGGTATGACTTGAAACGAGCTTACTTATGTTTTGATAAAGCAGAGGTTTTCAGTGAGTTAGCAAAAATAAAATTGCCTCCTATCAAGATGGCAGTTACAGGAGGTGGGCGAGTAGCAAATGGCGCAATGGAACTGCTGGACAAGGCAGGAATCAAAAAAGTAAGCGCAGAAAATTTACTGCAAAAGACTGATTTTCAAGAACCTGTGTATGCCCAGCTTCGTAGCTCAGACTATCACCAAGCCAAAGATGGAAAAATAGCTGACGCGACTGATTTTTATAAAAACCCACAAGACTACGAAAGCACTTTTGCCCGATTTGCCCAGCGCATAGACTTGCTGGTAGCTTGTGCTTATTGGAATCCCCAAGCACCTAAGCTATTCACTATCAATCAGATGCAACAACCTGATTTTAATATCAAAATAATAGCAGATATTACGTGCGACATTGATGGCTCTATTCCCTCCACCCAGCGCGCCAGTACAATTCTCGAACCTCTTTATGACATCAATCCATCTACACAATCCATTGAAAGTCAGTTTAGTAGAGAAAATAATGTAACAGTTATGGCGATTGACAACTTGCCCACAGAGCTACCTCGCGACGCGTCCACAGACTTTGGGAAATTGTTAATAGAAAAGATATTGCCATACCTGCTGGGCAAAGACGAGGAGAGCATCATTGCGCGTGCTACGATTGCCGAAGCAGGTAAGCTAACCAAGCAATTTGCTTATTTACAGGACTTTGTGACGGCAGAAGATGTAGCTCCACAGGTTTTAGAAAGGTCATAATTTTTTTTAATGACTTGGAATGTTAAAAAAAAATTGCATTATTTAACGAAATATTTGGAATAATCTTATTATCTTGCAATCGACTTAAAAGTACCCTTATTAATTGATTTACTGATAGATATAAATTTACCCCTTTACAAATGATTACTCCGAAAATCGCAATTTTTGGACTTTTTTTGTTATTTACACAAATCGCTGCTTTCCAAGTAGTTGCACAAGACGAAAAAGGTTTTGTGAGTGGAAGCGCGGTGAGTAATACAGTGGCTACTCGCGTGGGTTTTACGGAAATGATAGCACTTGCTTCCCAAAGCCTTGCCCTGAAAAATTATGAAAAAGCATACATAGAGTTCAAAATTGCCTTCAAAGATATTCACGCCTCCAAGCACAAGGATTCCAAAGATGTAAATTGGCAAAGCATCAACAACGACTTTGGCAAAGTTTGTGATACACTGGGGACGCGCTTGCTCACCTCCGCAGACCCCAATTCATCTGTCAAATATTTCGTAGAAGCGGTCATTCCGTATTTTAACGCGGAGAATCAAGACGCTATCTTTGGCGTTACCCAAAAAATGGCGCAAGTCAGTTTGAAAAACCCTGCCGCCGAACGCTACGACAATGCCATCAAAAAATACCAAGATTTTTTGATGTATTCTTACCGCAAACGCATCACAGACATAGAATTGATAGGGAATGCTCATTTCCAAATCGCCAAATTGCTGTTCGAGAAGGCAAACAATGATACAGCCTTAGTTTCCATGAAAGAAGCCGTTGACTTGTATAAAAACCCAACACAGAAAATAGTGATTTACAAGCGATTAGCTGATTTTTACAAATACCTACGCGAGCAAAAAGGACTTTCTGCCTTGATTTATGAAGATGCTACCAATTATTTCAAACAAGAAATAGCAGAAACCCAAGACCACGAACTGCAAGCCAATTTGTACTTGATGAAGGCTGATTTCGAACTCAAAAGAGGGAAAACAGGTAGTTTTTTCAAAGATTATACCTCTGCTATTAACCTTTTCCAAGAGGACAATAATCCCGTAGGCGCAGCGCAAACCTGCATCAAGGCGGCACAAATGCTCTACGAAGCGGCAGAATACAACAAGGCAAAGGCTTACCTCGACGAGGGCAAAAAAATAATTAGTAAGGTCAGTAACAAGGAGTTGCCAGAAGTAAAGCATACAATAGAGCAGCTAAAACGCATGGTCGAGGACGTGCAACGCCGCGAGAAACTGGATACGATGAAGGGCGAAAGCAATACGCTGGACGAGCAGTTGGAGGAACAGCAAAGACAATATTTGACAGTGATTGCGCTTTTTTTGACTTCTGCACTGGTGTTAGTGGGTATCAGTTTTTACAATGCGCGCAAGTCCAATGTACTTCTCCAACGCAAGAATGTGGAAATTCATGAACAGAAAGAGCAAATTTCTGTTCAGCACGAAAATATTGTCAAACAAAAAGACGAACTGGAAACCTCGTACCGCAATATTAGTATGCTGAGTGAGATTGGGCAGAAAATTACTGCCACCTTAGACCTCAACTCGGTGGTACATTTGGTACACGATTGTTTTAGCAGTTTGGTTAGCACTGACGTTTTTGGTGTAGGCGTATATAATCCTACATTGGACAGGGTAAATTTTTTGTTGTTTTCAGAAAATGGGCAAGATATCCCAGACCACGCTATTAACCTCCAAAAAGATGGCAATCAAAACTTTGCGACGTGTATTAAGGGAAATAAGGAATTGCTGGTGAATGGACAGTTAGAGCTATATGCAATGGGTGAGGAGAGGGAAATCATGCAATCACAGCTTTTTCTACCTTTGGTGGTCAATAGTAAGGTTACGGGGCTGATAACAGTGCAAAGCAAAGGAATAGATGCGTACAGCAAGCGCGACCTAAATTTGTTGAAAGCATTGGCTTCCTATACCTCAGTGGCACTTGCTAACGCCAATGCCTACCAAATCATAGAAAACAAAAACAGAAGTATCACAGACAGTTTGCGCTATGGCAAAACGATACAACAAGCACTGTTGCCAAGCAAAGAACGTTTGGAAAATGCGTTTAGCGATAATTTTGTGTTTTTTAGACCCAAAGACATCGTTTCAGGAGATTTTTACTGGCATTCACGCCTTTATAATAAGGAAATCATTGCGGCAGTAGATTGTACAGGGCATGGCGTGCCTGGTGCATTTATGAGCATGATAGGGCATACCTTGCTGAATGAAATCGTCAATCAACATAAAATTTCAGAGCCTGCCCATATATTAGGCTTGCTACACAATAATATAAGGAAGGTATTGCACCAAAGTACCGAAGATGGCAATGTAAATGATGACGGCATGGACGCGTGTATATGCACCATAGAGTCAGTAGATGACGACCATACAAAGGTAACATTTGCAGGGGCAAAAAGACCACTGATTTATATTCCAAAGCCATATACAGAGGTAAAACACCTCAGAGGCGACCGCAAATCAATAGGTGGTTTGCAAAAAGAAGAACTGCGTATGTTTAGCAACCACGAACTCATCCTGCCCAAAGGGAGTTTGGTTTATCTATTCTCTGATGGCTACCCTGACCAAAACGGAACAGACAAAGGCAATTTCACCACCAAAAAATTGGAAAACCTGCTATTAAGCAATGCCCAGCTGCCCATGGACAAGCAAAAAGAAATTCTCCGCAAAGAACTTACCCTCCACCAACAACAAGCCGAACAGCGCGACGACATCACCATTATAGGCATAAGGGTTTAAAAGTCAAAGACAGTGCTTGTTTTTCAAT
>JAAFJS010000156.1 GCA_013298985.1 Cytophagales bacterium | reverse complement strand
AGCATATTGGGATAAGCAAGAGTTTAGGCAGACTTTTAAGGATACCACAGGGAACAGTTATTCTAAGCTACTTTTAAAAAAAGCCATTGTCTTTGTTCCCAAAAAGAACAAAGCACTAAAAAGGGAAATATATAGTGAATTGGGTTATGAAGGCTTATATGGCTATGATTTTGAACAAAATATCTATTCTATTTCCTTATTAGATAACAACGAAAATCATGTAGCAACCTTTGAAAATAAGGTAGTTTATAACAATAGAATGATGTATTTCTTTCCAGATTGTTTTTATCAAAGAGACACCTCTAAAATATTAGACGATAAAATTCTTGATGATAGCATTGCTTTCACAAAATTTCTTCATAAATATAAGATAATCAATTTTATAGACGCTTTGGAACATGACTTATTTTATGCAGAATTGATTAATTACCAAGTTTTAGATGGAGTAATTTTTCCTTTCAGGATACTTGCAGGAGAAGCAGAGAAACCTTTGATATCTATTAAAAGCAAAGCAGACTTTAATCAACTTTTATCTCAATTTAATAGATACCCAGCATTGCTCAAATTCATAAAATATAGAATAAATTTTTCAAATGAAAGATTTATTAAAACGTATAATAAAATTCATAGAATGAGGCTTTTAAATAATGCTAAGGAGTAATAAGACTTTGAGAAAGTAAAATTTGAATATCTCAATTACCTTTACAACAGTTCCCACCTCCCTCCACTTCAACTTCCCCAAATCAATTCAAAAAAAATTTTCCTACCCACATAGGAGTAAGATTCCTCACTAAGTATCAATCAAAAAAATGCGGCAGTTTTTATGATTCGGGAAGCAAAAAAGAAATAAAATTTACCAATCATACGTACGATTATTTAGGTTGTCTAACAGTTTCTGTACTTAGCTCGTTGATATAACCTAAATTGAAATAAAGTAGCACTATAATCCCTATCATTTCTAAAGATTCTTCTATTGTCATTGTTACATAGTATCCAAATCCTTCTTGCCCTTCTATATGAAGTTTTGCACTTAACATCTCCATTCCTAAAGCACCAAATACATATATAAAACCTGAAATAATATAGCCATCGCGTAGAGATTTATGAATATTCATCAAAAATTTGATAGAGTACAGCCCAAAGCAGCATAACAATCCTATCATAGGGATTACCCATACAAATTTGAAGAAACCTGTCATTTCCGATGAAATAAAGTAGATTGAAATGTATTCTAAACGTTCATGAATCCTTATCAACTCATCAATACTTAACAACAAAAAAATGAAAGCCATTTGAAGCCAATAATACTTCATGTAAGATGAAATAGTAGTATGTATAAGTTTTTGTCGTATGATAAAAAATGTTTGTGAAGCTAAAAATAGTAAGATAACACTAAAATAGGTAGGTATATTTTTTTCATCATCAAAATCGAATGTCTTGTAGAAGTAGAAAATAAATCCATTGAGTGGTTTATCCGCATTTACAAATAGTATATTGGCTAATATATTTGCAAACAATAGAAAAATAAAAATAGCACATAATATAAAGATGAGTCGTTTAATATTAATAAGAAAGGTAACCATGAGATAATAATTTAATGTTAATGACACAATATATTAACACAAAATTAATATTTTATCCTGATTATAAAAATAGTTATCGTAAAACTCTCTTCATTGCAGGTATTAGCGAAGCGCACCTGGAATGCTTTTATTCGCTAACACCTTCAAAGACAAATTTTTAGCAAAAAACTTATTGGATAGTTACCATAAAATCTATGTCAAAATCTGAGGAACCTACGCCATAAGTACCATTTTTGGTATCAGGTTGATGCCTCAATACTACTTTTAGCTTGCCTGTACTGGCTGCCCCTGTGGTAAATGTGGTTTTCAGACCCAGTTGTAAGCTATTTTTGTCCCTATCAGTACGCGCAATTCGCAAGTTCAGCACAGGTGAACCCGCCGCAACGGTGGGCGTATTGGGAATATCGGGCGTGGTATTGCTCACGTTGAGGCTACTTACGGGCGTAGGCTGGTAGAAAAGTAAATGCTCTACGGCTTCATCTCCTGCTATATCTGCTGAAATATCGGCAGTGGGCTTTTGGGTCTTGTCAAGAATCTCTAACTCCCCACTATACACCGCATTGGCTCGCAAACGCAAATTAGCACCGCTAATGTCAATGGTGGCAGGGTTGGTAGGCGTAAGCTGCTCCCACACACCCACTACAATATCAGCAGGATTTGCATTGTTAGTTAATTTGAGGCGAACCGTAGTGATTGCCTCATTATCTACATCAGGGGCAACTTCCGATGCCTTTTTGCAAGAACTAATCGCTAACAGCACTCCCACTGCAAGCAATCCTAAATAATTGATTTTGAACATACTAAATTTTAATGTTAAGTGAAAAACTGATTTTATTTTATATTATACTGGATAAAAAAATGAGCATCAAGTCAAATTTTATACAACAACCTCATTACGAAGTTCCTACCCAAATCGTCGGCAAAATAGCGGTATCTATTCAGGTATTCTCGGTACGCCACATTCCCTACATTATTGATTTGAAAATGGACATTCAACGTTTGCTTGGCAAGAGCTAAGTCAAACCCCAAGTCCAAATTAATGAGATGATAAGCAGGCGGAGGCGCAGTATAGTCGCTGTTTTGTGGTACGTTACGCTGTTGGGCTACGTACAGGCTGGAAAACCCCAGATAAAAGTTTTTCGTAAAAAGTAATTGCTCGCGCGCGTACTTCAATCCATTTTCTGCGCGGTTAGACGGTGTAAAAATCAAATAGTCGTCAATGGTTTTATTGTAAGCACTAATCAGTGAATATTTAGCCGAGAAAGTCAAGTTTTCGTGTAAATAATACTTCAAATGTGCGTCCATGCCTCTAAAAACCACATTTGCCTGCGTGTAGGAAAAACTTGGGAATGCGCCCCTGATGGTTTGTAAGACCTGCAAATCAGGTTGAAGAAAAATAAAATGATTGATGAAGTTTTGATAAAAATCAATGTCTAAAAACCATTTTTTTCCATTGTAGTTCGTAGAAAAATTAAAATTATACGCTTGCTCGGCGGTGAGTTGCTGATTGCCTTTCTCAAAAGAAGCTGCGCTTTGATGCACACCATTCGAGAGCAACTCATTCACCGTTGGTGGTCGCCAAGCCGTCCCCCAGTGCGCCGCCAAAGACAAGTTTTTGTTCCACTGATAGAGTACACCTGCCGAGCCTGTGAGGTTATGAAAATCAAAAGTAGGTGTAATAATTTGTTTATCAATATTTTGTAAAAACGCCCTGAGCCATCTGTAATCGTAGCGAAGCCCAGCCTCAAAAGTAAACTGCTTTTGCACCAGCTTCCCAAGCCAAAAAACACCACCACCATAATTCCTAAAATTGGGAATCAGAAAGGCGAACCTTCGCACGTTGCCTTGTGTAATAAAACTAAGCCCTACTTGACTTTTTATTTTTTCCTTGATGGGTTTGTCCCATAGCACTTCCGCCGTTTGCGTCGTAACTTCCAGATAAAGCTCTGGGTCTTGCGGTCTGAACAAGGGAACGCGGTCATTTTCAGTACGTTGGTTATTTTGGAGGGCATAATTAAAAGTGAGTTTTCCTGCATTTCGTAATTGCCGATGCCCTGCTATTTTCAGTAATTGATGTTGGATACTTTGGTAAGGTCGTGCAATGGCATGGCTAAAATAAGAAGGTGTATTCGGTTTGGCTTGTTGCAGAGCCAGTTGCATATCGCTTAGATTGCTGATGAGCGCACCTGTAAACATTCCGATTTGCGTATAAAAACGGCTGTAAAATAGTTCTAATCCAAACTTTTCCTTTTGGTAAGCAATAGTTGTACTAAAATTTCGTTCCCTCAGCCCTGTATTTTCTAAGTAATAGTCTGAGGTTTTAAAATTTCCTGCGGTTTTAAGCGTTCCTTGCACGCGCAAACTTAGCCCCGCCCATTTTTTGTCAAAACCCTTTTCGAGCATTGCCGAAGTTGCGCCTAACTGCCCGTTGGTCATACCCACCACGCTGATTTCTGCGTGAACATTTTTAGACGTGGGCATGGGCTTGGGGTTAAGCATAATCACGCCTCCTATCGCATCTGCACCATATCGAATACCTGCTGCACCTTTGATAACGCTTAAATTATTGGCTACAAAAGGGTCAATTTCGGGGGCGTGTTCGCTTCCCCATTGCTGCCCTTCGAGGCGCACCCCATTGTTCAAAATCAGTATCCGATTGCTGTGCAGCCCATGAATCACAGGTTTTGAGATAGTTGCGCCTGTTTGGATAGCACTTACGCCCGTGATGTTTTTGAGTGCTTCGCCCAAGGGTAGCCCTTTGGTTTGCGCCAATTCTGTCCCTTTGAGTTCACTAAATGCCTGCGTAGCCATCTCTGGGAGTTTTTCGGAAGTGATGCTTACTTCGTCCAGCACATATTCTGTGGGAACAAGCCTTATTTCTATTGCTACATTTTCTTGTAAATCAATAGTTTGTGTATATTTCTGGTGCGAAAGTATAGAAAAAGAAAGTGTATAATTGCCTTTGCAAAGTTTAAGGATTTCAAATTTGCCCTGTGCGTCAGAAACTGCCCCAAATTTGCTCCCCTCGATACTGATATTTACTCCCTCAATGCCTCGCCGCTCATCTTTGTCCATCACTATCCCTTTGATGCTAAACACGCAATCCACTAACGCACTTTTCTGAGCAAGCGTACGCCAAGAAAGGAAGGGGGAAACAAAAAGTATAAAGAAAATGAAATATCTCATCTGTATTAAATATGCAATAATGTTGCAAATATACGGTTGTAATTTTCATATTTGCAACAATGTTGCACTAAATTTCAAATAAATTAAAATTTGAGTGATTTGATGTATTTATGTGTATAAAAATATACCTTTGAGAGATAAAACCTATAAAAATGATTCGCACAGCTACACAAACTGACTTAGAAAGCATTTATCAGCTTTTAAATCACTTGGAACAAAATACACTATCACGTGCCGCTTTTGAGCCGATTTTTATGAAAAACATTGCAGATGAAAATGTTTTTTACTATGTGCATGAGTTTGGAAATCACATCATTGGCTTTGTTAGTTTGCACATTCAGCATCTTTTGCACCATACGGGCAAGGTGGGCGAAATCCACGAATTGGTGGTCAAAGACGAGTGGCAGGGCAAAAATGTAGGCAAAAATCTATTGCAAACAGTCAAGGAAATCGCCAAAACACAAGGCTGTGTGAACCTGGAAGTTACGTGCAACCAGAAAAGGCTCAAAGCACATCAGTTTTACGAAAAAATAGGCATGAAAAAGTCGCATTATAAATTTGTATTGAGTTTATGACATGAGTATTAATTTACGATTTTCAGCATTAAAAAAAACGAACATCTTATAAATCTACAAACATGATAAATCCTTGGCATCAAGTAAGTATTGGTAGAAGGTCGCCTGCGGTCGTGCAGTGCATCATAGAAATTCCCAAAGGCTCGCGCGCAAAGTATGAGCTGGACAAAGAATCGGGCTTATTGCGCTTAGACAGAGTGCTTTACTCGTCTGTTTTTTATCCTGCAAACTACGGTTTTATTCCGCGCACTTATTGCGACGACGGCGACCCACTTGATATTTTGGTGATGTCGCTGATTAATTTAGAGCCGCTTTGTATCGTAGATGCCAAAGTGATAGGCGTGATGCGTATGCTCGACAATGGTGAGGCTGATGACAAAATCATAGCTGTTGCCGCTAATGACGTGAGTGTGAGCCATCTAAACGACATTACAGAACTTCCCCAGCATACGATTCACGAGCTTCGCAACTTTTTTGAGGACTACAAAAAGTTAGAAAACAAAAGCGTGGTCGTAGAGGAATTTCAAAACCGAGAACTTGCCTATCAGATTGTAGAACAGGCAATTATAGATTATCAAGAGAAGATTAGACCGTATTAAGAAGTTTTCCTTTGGTCTTCATTGTTAGCGAAGCGCACCAGCAAAAGTATTGCAGGTGCGCTTTGCTATCTGCAATGGGGAAATAGCACAGTCGAAATCCATATTACTCGTGTTCGGAAGTATTTCTACCTATAGCCTGCCCTATCTCATGGAAAACTTGTGCTGGAAGTATTTCTACTAACTCTACTGAAGTCATAGGTAATAAAATTTTCCTTAAAAATAAGGTTTATGTCACAATACTGCAACTTCCGAACACGCGTAATTTATAATCCGATTTTAACACAGTCCGAATTACAAATTCGGACTAACAAAGTAGCTTTGATGTTTAGGAGAACTATAATCACAAATTTGAAGATTTGCAAAAAACTAATCTTCAACATATTGAGCCAAACGTGCTTCTGTCGGATTAGATTTTAAATAATAAATTTCGATTTTTCCAGTCATATACATACTGTTGTATTCGTTATAATCTACTGATATTACGGTGGTTATGGGGTTATTAGACAAATCCACACTCGAATAATCACCGCCAATACCGCTAATGATTTCATCCATAGTTTTGTTCTTTTTTTCCTCTTTTTTTGGCTCTTCTTTAATTATATTTTTAGGGTCAGCCGAAAAGCTAACTTTCAATTTGTAAAAAATCTTACCTTTTTTCTTGGATTCTGTAAATTTATCCAAAACTTTGGCGTATGTTTTCACTTTTTCACTCCTTCCGATTGGAAACTTAATTCACGCTGTGCAACAAAATAAATCATTGCTATCAAGCCAAGTGCCAAAAAAACTCCTGCGGCAATGGTAAAAAATTTTGCTTTTGTCATGTTTTTAAAAAATAAGGTTAAATTACGCAAAACTAAAAGTCCTTCTAACTATTCAAATTAGAAGAACTTGTTAAAAGCATTATTTCACATTCTCGCAGAGCATTTCTTCGCCCTCATAAGTAATGTATTTATAAATCACTCGTTGATTGGTAAATTTGCCACCAATGTATTCCTCATACAATAATACGTTTTCTGCTGCCAAATAGCATTTTCCGTTTTCTGCTTTGTAGGCTATTCTGGCTTCTCTCCTCCTGCCAATAATGACACTCGTCAAATTATTTCTTTCTGTAATCCAGTCTGTGGAGGTTATCACTACTTTGAGTCCTGTTTTTTTAGCAGAATCCTTGAACTGTCTGTTAAATCCATCTAAGATTGCCTTCTCTAAGATTGCATCATTAACGGCAGCTTGAGGCATTTTTGTAGATTTAATTTTTTCAATGCGATTTTTTTCCAATGTTTTCTTCACATCTTCTATCGAGCCTACTTGACTGATTTGCGTGCTTATTTTCTGGTACATTTGTGCGTAGGCGGCTTGGTTAGGGAAAAACTTTTGTGCCGCCGCCCAATATGCCTGATGCAGTCTTAGCTCGTGAAAATCAGCTTCATAATCCTCTAACTTCGTAGCTTCTTTCAATAGCCGCTGGTTTTGGGTCAAGAAGTCATTGGTTTTTCTGATAAAATCCGTTACGACTTCTTCTGTGCCTTCCTTGCTATACTGGCTGGTTTGTACACTGAAAGGGTCTTTTTTGAGCAATTCCTCCGCTTTGGTGTTGTAATCTTTTAATAGCTGAGGGACACTGGAAATGGAGGCACTGCCCACTTTGAGCATGGGATTTTTGAAAAGGGCATCTAAATCGTTGCGGTTATGGATACCTGCCCAATCTGCATCATGCTGGGCTTGCATCTTTTTGGCTTGATTGTCTTTGTTCTCCTCGTACCACGCCTCGATACTTGTGATGTCTTTTTCCATCGCAGAAGTGTTGTAAGCGGGGTCTTTGGTCTTGATGCTCGCCACAGATTTTTTCATCTGCTCTATTTTACTTTGCAGAGAGCTAATTGCTTCTCTTTCCATAAACTTTTGGGCATCAGCTTGTTGCTTGTAAAAATTGGTTACATACATTTTGGCAGTGCCACTGTACGCATTATCTGCCGCACTCAAACTTGGAATGGGTGTACTCATGCTTTTTTCTTGGTTTTCTTGTTTACTATTATTATTGGTAGAAGTGGGTCTTTCACGTGTTTTTTGTGCGCTCGCTGTGAAAAAAGAGCAACTCAAAACAAGCAGTAACACTGCGATTTTCATTTGGTGTGTATTCATTTGATTTAAAATTTATTTGAGTTTTTCCCAAAATTAAACAATGGATTTTTACAAAAATGAGGCGTTTGATAAGTGAGGAACAGGGTTTGACAGGTGATAAAAAAATAGGGTGATTTGATTATCAATTCTCAAATGCTCTTTTTGTGATTTGTTTTTTTATCTTTGCTTATAAGTAATGAGAGAAATGAAAAAAGTAAGCCTTCCTTTTTTGCTCCTATTGTGGTATTTTGTGCCTGCATTTGCCCAAAATACCTGCCTCTGCACGCAATACGAGGAATTGAGGAAACAAGACAAAAACGACAGTAGCCTCGCTATTAGATTGCTAAGGGCTGCCTCTGTGATTTGTCAGGCAAAAGGCAATGAACGCATGGGCGTATTCTTGGTGCATCAAAATCAGTTAGACTCAGCAGATTATTTTTTGCAAAAAGCAGAAATGCTTTACAAGCAGACGCAGTGTAGCGACAGTATTTTGACGAAAACCTACTCCACTTGGGCGCAGTTATATTACACCAAAGCAGATTTTGCGAAGTCGCAAGCGTACAGCTTGAAGTACCTGCAAAGCACTGAGGCGGCGGGGAATAACTACGAACAAGCCCTTGCTAATACGATGATAGCACAGCTATTCAACCAAACACAGCAGGCAGACAAAGGCATCGTTTATACCAGAAAAGCCGTAGCTTTACTCCCCAAAATCAATGGTGAAACCAAGCTCGCACACCTCTACTCCATGCTTTCGAAGCGTTATCTGTGGCACTATCAGGACATGAAGGCTACGACAAGCCTCGATTCTTCGGAGCTATTTAGCCGCCGTCAGTTAGCCATTGCCCACAAAATAAAGAAAAACAGTTCTATTGCCTTTGCGTATAATAACTTGCAGGGCGTTGCTTGGGAAAAGGGCGATTTGAAAAAAGCCTTGATTTTATTGGATAGCTCTTTTATTTATATTGATAGGAATAATTACGCCACTTTGAGGACAAATTATTTTGACAAAGCGGATATATTGCTGGAACTAAAAAACTATACACAAGCAAAAATTTTCGCAGATTCAGCATTGTATTATGATAATTTGGAAGGAAATAGTGCTTTTTTGGCTGATACGTATCAACTCATTGCTAAAATAGCCCAGCAAAGTGGTGATTTTAAGACTGCCTTTGAGATGAAGATGCGTTCGGACAGGATTATGGATAGCGTCAAAAATGTGCAAAAAACAGAGGCAGTTGCCGAATTGGAAAAGAAATACAATCAGGTAAAAAATGAAAATACCATCAAAGATTTGGAGCAAAAGAAACAGTTGTACTTATTCTTGGCAATTTTAGGGTTATTGGTGGCGGTTATCATTGGCTTTTTCCTTCGTCAGCAGTCATTAAAGCACCAGCGAAATATCTTGGAAGTGGAGCAGCGACTAAACCGAGCAAGAATGAATCCGCACTTCTTTTTTAATGCTTTGACTGCCTTACAAAAGTTTGCGATTCGAGAACCTAACCCGCAGGCAATGGCGAGCAATCTTTCCAAGTTTAGCAACATCATGCGGGAAACCTTAGAAAGCACCTACAAAGAATACGTAACCATAGAGCAAGAAATGGACTTTTTGAATGAATATTTGGAAGTCCAAAAAATTCGCTTTCCACAAGATTTTATCTATGAAATAAGTGTAGATAAAGAATTGGAAGTAAATGAGTTACAAATTCCATCTATGATTATTCAGCCCTTCGTGGAGAATAGCATAGAACATGGCTTTGCAGGTATCGACTATCATGGAAATATTGCTATCCATTTCAAAAAAGAAAGTGATAAAAACTTGCTTATCAGTATTACAGACAATGGAAAAGGTTTGAACTTGACTGCCAAAGAAAGCAATAAGCACATCAGCAGGGCAAGCCAAATTATCAAAGACAGAATTTATCTATTGAATATCAAGCTAAAAACCAAAGCAAGTTTTAGCATTGAGAATAACACAGAGGCAAAGGGCGTAATCGTGAAAATACATCTTCCTTTGCTGTATAAAGAACTGTAAATGAAGTAATTATAAAATGAAGATACTAATTATAGACAACGAAGCAGAAATTAGGCTCGTTTTAAAGTCGATGATAGCAGATTGGGGCAAAGGGCAACACGCTATTGAAGAAGCAGATGGCGTTTTATCAGGTCTTTTAAAAATAAATACATGGCAACCTGATGTCGTCCTACTCGATGTAGAAATGGACGATGGGACAGGCTTTGACCTGCTCAAAAAGCTATCTAATCCTGCCTTTCAACTTATCTTTACCACTGCTCATCAGCAATATGCGATTCAGGCGATTAAGTTCAGTGCGATTGATTATTTGTTAAAACCAATAGACCCAATAGAACTGAATCTTGCCTTGCAAAAAGCAAGCGACCATGTTCACCAGCAAACGTTGAGCAATCAATTGGCGGTACTCATGCAGCAGTTAGGACATAAACCCGAAGCCGAAAAACAAATCGTATTGAAAGATATTGATAAAATCTATTTTGTAAAAATCAGCGAAATCTTGTTTTGTGAGGCAGAAGGAGCTTATACCAAATTTTACTTGATAGATAACAAGACTGTATTTGTGAGCCACCACTTGCGCTCTTACGAGGAAATGCTCAGTCCAATGGGATTTATTCGCACGCACCACGCCTATCTGGTCAATCCCTATAAAATAAAAATGTATGACCGCAAAGAGGAACGATTGGTATTGGAAAGTGGGCATCTTGTTCCTGTTTCCCAAAGGAAAAAAGATTTTGTCATTCACTTTTTGGAAAATAGGTGATAGTGCATTAGCTGTAATAATACACATGAGAAAATGCTTTGAGGATAAAATGCTTTATTTTGCAATCTAAAAAAACAGGACAAAAAAATTGATAATCTGCGAAGGTAGGGTTTCATCATATTGATTTGCTGGTGAGAAATATGAGCAAAAGACAAAACGTTTTTTATTTTCAATTTCAGAATAATTTGCTAATTTGCAAAAGCTGTTTTTCATAGCAAATATTGTTTGTGAGAACACAAACAACGGCTTGAAAATCTAATCCCATAAAATCGATTACGACGCAAATAATCCTATATTCACTCCCTTATAATCACAAAACACCTCCAATATGACTACACATCAATTCAAGCGTTTAGCCATCTGTTTGCTACTATTTGCTTTTGTACATCAGGCTTATTCACAAAACAAACCTAATATTGTACTGATATTTCCTGACAATATTGGCATGGGGGAAGTGAATAGCTATGGTGGGGTTCGGGGCGTGCCTACCCCCAATATCGATAAAATAGGCAATGAGGGAATGCGCCTGACCAATTTTAATGTGGAGTATTCCTGTACGCCCTCACGCATTGCCCTCATGACGGGTAGGTATGCTGCACGTGCGGGCGATGATTATTATTCGGGGACAACTTTATGGGAAAATACTTTGGCAGAGCAACTCAAAACGGCTGGTTATGCCACCGCCCTTTTTGGGAAGTGGGACCTCGGAAATGATAACTTTTTAGGCAAGCGAGAGCCGACCCACCAAGGTTTTGATGAGTGGTATGGGATTCCTGAAACGAGTCATTTTTCCCAATTTACCTCCATGAAAGGATTTCCGAAAGACCAAGCTGTGCCGTATATCTGGGAAGGTGTAGCGGGTCAAACAGGGAAGCAAGTGAAGCCGTTTGACTTGGCGGCAAGGCGCACGATTGACCGTGAATGTGCCGAAAAAAGTGTAAATTTTATCAAAAAAAGTGCAGAAAAGAAAAAATCTTTCTTTTTATATTACCCCATGACCCAGCTTCACTATCCTGCATTGCCACACCCCGATAAGGCGGGGACGACGGGGGCTGGCGACATGGGCGATGCAATGGCAGATGTGGATTATAATGTAGGCTTGATTTTGAAAGAGTTAGAAAAATCAGGGATTGAAAAAAATACCATTGTCATCTGGTGTTCTGACAATGGTGCAGAGATGAGGCGACCTTGGCGAGGTTCGTCGGGTGCTTGGCGTGGTTATTACAATTCGGCAATGGAAGGCGGCGTGCGTACCCCTTGCGTTATTCGCTGGGCTGGACACATCAAAAGTGGGCAAGTTTCTAACAAATTGGTGCATGAAGTAGATTTGTTTGCAACCATTGCGGCGGCGGCAGGTGTACCTTATGCCCCCAATGACCGCAAAATGGACGGAATCAATCAGTTACCTTTTCTCGAAGGCAAGCAAAAAAGCTCCAATCGTGAAAGTGCTATTTTTATGAATCGCAACGGTGGCGTGATGGCTGTCAAATGGCATGACTGGAAATTATGGTATAATTTTAAAACAGAAATGCCTGATAGTGAGCCAGATAATCTTATCCGCTTGTTTGACCTGAGAGTCGACCCGCAAGAAGAAATTGATGTCAAAGACTACTATCCTTGGGTGATTGGGGTGATGGACTCTATTGTCAAAGAATATGAACTTTCTTTGGTGCAGTTTCCAAGAGTTTCTGCCCAAGCCAATGCTGCTGACCCCTATTTGCCGCCGCCTGTGGGTTCTGGAAAGCTGATTCCCACCTATACCCGCACAGATAGAGGCACGCTGGGCAGCCGTTCGGTAGCATTGCCCAATCCTGATTTTTCGGGTAGCTGGTCAACTGCTGAGTTGAGTACGGTTTCGGTCATCAATCGTTCCGATAAACCCAAAGTAGCCTCTTTGGGCAGTGGCTGGGGCGACAAAATCTCTATTTTGCAGCGTACCGATTTTTTAGAAGTTGAGAGAGTGGTGTTTACGCCCAGAGAAACTCAACCCCTTGTCAATTATCGCTACGCTTTGAATGGCATCACAACCGAAAACACGATTAGCACAGGACGAAGCCAGAAACCTTTTGTCTCGACTGCAAAATGGGAAGAAAATAGATTGGTGATTACCACGAAAGTGCCTTACCAAGACCCCAAAAGTGGAACGTGGCACGAGAGCAAACTGATACAAACGCTGTGGTTAGAAAATGCCACAAACGCCCCTTGGGAGCCAAAATTAGTCGTAGAAACGTTCAGAGAGGGCGTACTGGGCGGAATAAGCACCACCAATCGGACAGTTTATTCGAAGGGGTATAGGTAGGTAGTGAAAAGGTAGAGTTTTATCTTGCTGCTTTGCTGGTGAAAAATATCAACAAAGGCGAAAAACATTTTAATTCAAATTTTATGAAATACATTATAGTTTTAATCTTTTTATCTGCGTGTGTTTTGGAAAACAAAGAACAAAACATAAATCAAAATTATACTCGAAAACCTGTATTTTTGGACAGTGCAATGCTCACTCAAAGTAAATTCTTTGAAGTGAATGGAAATAAAGATACTGTTTTGACAGGTGAAAAAGGTACACTAATTTCCGTACCTGCAAATGCTTTTGTAAATAATCAAAGGCAAATGGTTGAAGGTGTTATAAAAATAGAATTAAAGGAAATTTTGACTTTACCTGAAATGATATTTAATAACTTACCTACGGTTTCGAATGGCAAGCCCCTAAGCAGTGGGGGAGTTATTTATATCAATGCACAACAAAATGGAGAATCTTTGAGCATAGCTCCCCATAAATCTTTGTATATTGAAGTTCCCACCAAAGAAAAAGTTGCGGATATGAATATTTACAAAGGCAGTCAAGATGAAAAAGGGAAAATTGATTGGGAATACCAAAAAGACCTATACAAAGGGCTAATACCAATCCCTTCTGAAATATTGGATTGGGAAGCTCCTTCTGAATCTATTGAATGTGGAAAATTTGTTAATAGCATCAATAAATCTAAGTATGAAAACACATTTATCACAACAAGAGAGTTCGAGAATAGGGCAAGATGGATTAATTATCTTTCAAGTAGGGCAGATGAATGTAGTATTGGAAAACAAGTTTTTTCCATTTATTGTGATTATCTGAACAAGAATTTATACCAAGCAGATTCAGTGGTTTACTTATTATTGGCTAATACTGAGCATATAAAACGCTATCAGCAACATTATATAAGACAATTTAAACAGTTTTATGAGGAAAGATTGCTCAATGTGGATAAGAATTGGCAAAATGGTTTAGATAGGCAATCATCGGAATTTGCTAATTTATATAGCATCAGAACGCACATCATCAACCAGAGGGAAAATAAAAAAGAAGCTGAAACACAAGCAACTTATTGTTTTTCCACAAATGATTTGGGTTTCATCAACATTGATAAATTACTGGGAGAAGGCGAAACATTGGAAGATGTATATGTGCAAGCAACTTTTCAAGATACTTTATCTGTGGAAAATTCAATGGTTTATTTAGTTCTTAAAAATAATAAATCTGTTATTTCATCTTCTATTGAAAATGGTATAATAAATTTTGCTGGAATTAGTCAAAACATCACTTTACCTCCAAATGAAGAGGCTTTTTTGGTTGCAATAAGCCACAAGGAAAATAACTTTTTCTTCTTCTCACAAAAGATAAACAATAAACAAAAAAACAATATTACGATTAATTTCGAAGCCAAAAAATTAGATGATATAAAATCGTTTTTGGAAAAAATGGTAATGTAGCTTTTCTTCTTGCGTCGTTGTCTGTATTTCTCCTGCTGGTCGTAATTTGTAATTATGACCTATTTAGCATAGCATTTGCAATGCTCGTCTTTGCCTCCGTTAGTATTAGCGAAGCGCACCAACAAATTGTTACAGGTTGTGCTTTGCCAAATAAAAAATTAGCATCATAGCTTTACTTCAACCCATTGTTTTTCAGCCTAATACGATAAACTCCTGTCTGGCAGGTAGCATAAAGCGTTTTCCTATCAGC
>JAAFJS010000155.1 GCA_013298985.1 Cytophagales bacterium | reverse complement strand
CAACAAAACATTACATAGAAAAAGGGAAAAAAATAAGCACTTGTTTTTCATAATTCAAGGCAGTTAGGTACAAAAAATAGATGAAATAAATAAGAATAAAACAAGAAAAATACTCGTTTGTTTATTGTCTATTGTTAATTAACATACTGCGCTTGCTGATAAACGTAAAAATTAATTTTTTTGCCTTTTTCTTAGGGACTAAACAAAAGTTTTACTACCTTAGAGGTTGAAAACGCAAACTTTTGACTTTCCCCCCTATCATTACCTAATACCTTTAAACTTTATTACCTGATTTTAATTTCAATAGCTCATTAAAAAACTTAGCATGAATCGCTTTGTATATCAAATTCTATGTTTTTCTTTATTTCTGTTCTCTGTTCATGTTGCTTTTGCCCAAGAAGAAATTTCTATCAAAGGGCAGACGTTAAATGAAAATGGAAAGCCTATTGGCAAGGTCAAGGTGATGATTGACAAGGTAATTCGCACCAGCTCAGACAAAGGGATTTTTGAAATTAACCTCAAAAAAGGCACATCTCTTTCCAAAGTTATCGCCTCCAAAGAGGGACTTACCCTCAAAGAATACAACTATGACGAGCAAGCACAGAAAATAACCATCATTCTCCAATCGCGTAACAATATACTGCGAGGCGAAGTCCGCAATAAATCCAATGCGGAGGTCGAAAGTGCCTACGTTACCATCAAAGGTATCAATGACAGCAAGCCCGCCAAGACCAATTTTGATGGAAAGTTTACCATTGTACTCCCGATTGATTATAAAGCCGACTCAAATACTCCCTTTTTCGTAGATGGACTCCCCGTAGATACCAAAGAGATTTCTTTTAAAGACGATAATCATTTCGTGATGCTCAGAAAGCCCAAAGCAGTCAAAGAAACAGTGGTTACAGAAACGATAACAGACGAAGAAGATGACCGAGACCACTCTGTAATAAAGATGAAAGAAAAAACAACAAGCAATGACAAAAAAGCACAAATAGATTTTAATTATAAAGAAGAATTTAAAAAACTAAATACAGACCTCGACAATCAGCGACGCATGATTGCAGAGAGCAACGAAAAAGTACGCGAAGACTTGAGCCGAATCACAGATAAGGTCAAGGAGGGCGGAGCAAGCGTCAATCGTGCCAATATCCGCGACCAAATGTCTTTGCTGGAAATGCAACTTACCGAAAATAACAAGGCTTACAATGTTTCCCAGCAGAAAACCAATGAAGTCATAGAAAAACTCAAAATGGAGTTGGTAGAAAAGGATTCTCTTAACTTGCTCACGCAGGACAGGTTAGAAGAAGTTACCGCAGAAAAACAAGAGGCAGAAGTACGCTTCCATCGCGATATATTGATTGCTTCTGCGCTCATTGTGTTTTTGCTCGTACTGGCGGTCATTTTTTACTTCGTAGGTAAGCGTATCCAAAAGCAAAGTAAGCAAATCTCCATTCAGGCGCAAGAACTTACGCACGCCTATCAAGAAATCAAGACTACAAATAAAACACTGGAAAGCCAAAAAACAGTCTTAGAAGACCAAAAAAGTGTATTAGAGAAACAAAAAGTAATTATAGAGAAGAAAAATTCAAATATCACTGCCAGTATTAACTACGCACAGCGTATTCAGCACGCCATGCTTCCGCGACAAAAAGACATTCAAAACCTTATTCCTGATTCATTTTTGTTTTTTAAACCTCGCGAAATTGTGAGTGGTGATTTTTACTGGATTGCGGAACAGAAAGACATTTATGGCGTAAACAAAATCATTATTGCCGCCATTGACTGCACAGGGCATGGTGTGCCTGGCGCGTTTATGAGTATGGTGGGTGATGGTTTGCTCAATCAAATCGTCAAACTCCAAGAAATCGTTTCTCCCGAACTTATTTTGAGGGAACTCGACAAGGGCATTCGCGAAACCCTCAACCAAGAAGAAACTGAAAACAAAGACGGCATGGACATCGCAATTTGCGTGATTGACAAAGCCAATCAGCAACTGGAATTTGCAGGGGCAAAAAACCCTCTCGTCTATATTCAACAAGGGCAACTCAAAGAAATAGCAGGAGATAAAATGCACATTGGCGGGCAGATGAGAAAAGGTGAAGACAAACTCCAACACAAAAACTTTACCAAGCACACCATAGATACTTCCACCCCAAGCACTTTTTATATTTTTACAGATGGCTATGAAGACCAGTTTGGCGGAGAGGAAAACAAAAAATTTAGCAAGCGACAACTGCACCGAGTCTTGCTCGAAAATCACCAAGAAGCCCTTTTCGAGCAAAAGTGGCGTTTAGAAAAAAATATCAACGATTGGACTGGGCATCACGCCCAGATTGACGATATTCTTGTCATTGGCTTTCAGGTATAAATCTATGCGATTTTTATTGACATTCAAGAAATAAAGGTTTGAGTTCCCACCGTTAAAAAAGTGGGTTTATATTGATAGTTTTCCAATAGCAATTTGTAAGAATAGAATATCAGCAACAAAAGAAACAAGCTAATTCCTTATGGTAAGACTTATACTATGCGAAAATCTTGTGGAGGTATTGGCTTTTCTTGCTTTTTTTATATCTTTGCTCACAGGAAAATAGATTAAGCTGATATTGGTTCTCAAAACAAAAATACTCTTTTTAATCCTATTTCCCTATCTTTTTTTACAGACCACAAAAAACATTAGTAACAGGAATGATGAATGATGAATTGATACAAAATGTTAATAATCAATATCTTAATCAGCGTTTGTAATATTAAACCAATTTTGTATGACTACTTTGATAAAAACAAAATGTTAATCCCTCTAAACAACGCGCCCTTCTTTGAAGTTTTTGTAAACAGAATCTCTCCAAATTCGATAATTAAAACTTTATGGAAAAAATAGACAAACCAGCGATTTGTATTTTTTGGCACAGGCGCGACCTCAGACTCCACGATAACGCAGGGCTTTTTCATGCCCTCACAAGCGATTTACCCGTCTTGCCACTTTTTATTTTTGACAAAGAAATTTTAGATAAATTAGAGGATAAAAAAGACCGCAGAGTTATCTTTATTCACCAGCAAATCAGTCGTTTGCATACAGAATTGCGAAATTTGGGGTCTTCCATGTTGGTCAAATATGGCAAGCCCGAAGAGGTTTGGAAGGAAATCTTACAAGAATATGAGGTCAAGTCTGTTTACACCAACCACGATTACGAGCCTTACGCGCAGGCAAGGGACAGCAAGATACAAGCCTTATTATCAAGGAGTAATATCACTTTTCATACTTTTAAAGACCAAACCATCTTAGAAAAAAATGAAGTTACCAAAGATGATGGAAAACCTTATACTATTTATACGCCTTACAGCAGGAAGTGGCAAAAAACGGTCAATGAATCTCATTTGAAATCATATCCTAACGAAAATTATTTTCATAATTTTTTGAAAATCAATGCTGTGCCTTTGATTAGATTAGAAGAAATGGGGTTTCAAACCGAAGATTATGCCTTGCGGCAAATGGACATCAGGGAAGATTTGTTGAAAAACTATGAAGCTACACGCGATTTTCCTGCCACCCAAGGCACTACGCGGGCAAGTGTGCATTTGCGCTTTGGAACGGTAAGTATCAGAGAATTAGCGCGTAAAGGGCAGGTTTTTAGCGAGAAATGGCTCAATGAATTGGTTTGGCGAGATTTTTATATGATGATTTTGTGGCATTTTCCTCACGCCGCCCACAGTGCTTTTAATCCCGCCTACGAGCAAATCGCGTGGCGCAACAATGAAAAAGAGTTTGAGGCGTGGTGCAAGGGCGAAACGGGCTACCCAATCGTGGACGCAGGTATGCGCGAACTAAACCAGACAGGCTTTATGCACAATCGCGTCCGCATGATTACTGCCAGTTTTCTTACTAAGCATTTACTGATAGACTGGCGGTGGGGTGAGGCATATTTTGCGAAGAAACTGATAGACTTTGAGTTATCCTCGAACAATGGCGGCTGGCAGTGGGCATCAAGCAGTGGCTGTGATGCAGTGCCTTATTTCCGTATTTTTAATCCGACCTTACAAGCCCAAAAATTTGACAAAGACTTCAAATATGTTCGCCAGTGGGTGCCAGAGTTTAGCGGACTTTCCTATCCCAAACCAATCGTAGCGCATGAATTGGCTCGCGACAGGGCGTTGGAAACTTATAAAAAAGGATTAGAGAAAGTAAGGTAATGAATGTATTTTGTAAATTTTTGATTCATATTTTCCAAATATCAAATATAGTATGTTAATTTTGCGCTATCTATTCAAACCAATAACAAACGGCATTAAATTCATCAATTCTTAAAAAAAGAGGACATTCAATCTTTATCGTAGAAAGTTATGGCAACAGAAATAAAAAAAATTGGTATTTTGCATGGCAAAGAAAATACCTTCCCCCAAGCCTTCGTAGAAGCTGTAAACAAGATAGCCCCCAAAGGTATCATGGCTGAAGCAGTGCAAATTGACAGGGTCGCGCAAGGCGAAACCTCTGGCTATGCGGTAATTATCGACCGCATTTCCCAAGATGTTCCTTTCTACAAGGCATATCTGAAAAACGCTGCTTTATTGGGAACTTCGGTCATCAATAATCCTTTTTGGTGGAGTGCTGACGAAAAGTTTTTTAATAATGCACTTGCTACGCAAATAGGCGTACCTGTACCAAAAACCATCTTGCTCCCTTCACACGTTTTCCCACCTGATACCAACGAAAACTCTTTCCGCAACCTATTCGGACACTTTAAGTGGGAAGCAAACATGGAAACCGTAGGTTTTCCTGCCTACATGAAGCCTCACTCTGGCGGTGGCTGGAAAAGCGTTTATAAGCTAAATCACTTGGGCGATTTCTATGCCAAGCACCCACAAACAGGTCAGTTAGTGATGCTTTTCCAAGAGTCTATTGACTTCACTGATTATTTCCGTTGCTACTGCCTTGACCGCAAATATGTGAAAATCATGGCTTACGAACCTCGTAACCCACATCACTTGCGCTATGTCAAAGAAAATGAAGGACAGGCAAATAAGAAATTAATGGACACTATTCACGACTATGTATTGCGTCTGAATCATGCACTTGGCTACGATTTTAATACCGTAGAATTTGCAGTTCGCGATGGAATTCCTTATGCGATAGATTTTTGCAATCCTGCTCCTGATGCTGACGTTCACTCTGTAGGGCAAGAAAACTTTGATTGGGTAGTAGAAAATGCTGCAAAAATGGCAATAGACAGGGCAAAAACTTTTGAAGAAGGAAAACAAAATCTCACTTGGGGAACTTATGTGCAAAATTCGGTGGTGGGCTTAGGCATCAATGCTCCAGCAGCCCCAGTAGCAGAAAAAACAGAAAAGAAACCTGCGGCTGAGAAAAAAGCACCTGTGAAAAAAGTAGCTACCGCAAAAAAAGCAAAAACGGAAGAAGTTAAATAAATTGCTTAAATATATTTTTAGGAATACCATTTTCACACAGGAAGTGGTATTTCTTTTTTTATCCACTTAGCCTTTTTTTTTGAAATTTCTTTAGATAATTTATGTTTAAATTCTTTGAAACTTCTTTTCTAAATCTCTAAAATATGAAAAAGTTGATAATGATTTTTTCGCTTTTGCTAATGTCTATTAGTGCTAAGGGGCAAAGTAATTCTGCTTTCTGTAAGGATGAAGCCCTTAAATCTGCCTTTAAACTATTATTGGCAAACTTACCACAAAATTTTACTTTTTTAAAGTCATATTCTGCTGCTAAATATTATAGAGGAGGCAAGGCATGGTACTCTTTAACATCAAACTTAGATGTTCCTAATAACATAAGAAAGGATTTTATATTAGCTAACAATAATAGGCTAAGAAGGTCTAATGTATTCACTTTAATCTTAAGCAAAGGAAATATGTATTGGATTGGAGTGAGTGAAAAAGAAAGCTCCAAAGGAATAGAAGCAAGGCTCTGTGATAGCATTGAAGAGAGGAAGAAAAAATCAGTAGAATACCATATTAATCAGGAATTGGCAACAAACTACATCAATGGCACTTTTTATAAAGGATTTTATTTCAAATGTACCGCCACAGGTGTTTATTTTTTATCAATAGTATTCTCAGAAGATACCCAAAGCACTTGGTGTGGTGCAGCAATTTTAGCGTTAAAAACAAAGCATGAATGAAGTCATCTCTGCGCCATTTCCAGTGCCCCACTGACAATCTTTTGCTATGAAAAACTGTCCCACCTTTGCTTCATTCTTTGAAATACGCGTTTAGTTTAACCACTTAGGCAACCCTAAATTACCCCAAAGCTAATAAATGCTAACAAGTACCATATAAAAACACAAACGCCTCTCTTGCTTTGTTAGCAGAGAGGCGTTTTGCAGAAAACTTATGCGTACCGTTTTGCGTTTATTGCACCTCGATGAGTTGGTCTTGTGCATTTTTGAAGTGGAACTCTGTAACGCCAAGCGAAGAATCTTTTTCCACTTTAATCCATTTTCGGTACTTCAAAAACCAGTTAAATCGGATAGAAAATATGCCTTTGGTAAAATAGGCGTGTAAGTAGGGGTGAACGATTAACACAATATCCGATTCATTTTGTTTGGTCAAAATATAATCCAATTTTGACTCCAATTGGTCAGCTACGGAGATAGCAGCTGTAATTTTGCCTGTGCCATTGCAGGAAGGACACTTTTCCACCGTTGCAATGTTAAGTTCTGGTCTTACGCGTTGGCGAGTGATTTGCATTAGCCCAAACTTGCTCAGAGGTAACACTGTGTATTTAGCCCTTTCCGTTTTCATCTCCTTTTTCATCTGCTCATAAAGCAAACGCTTGTGTTCGGGGCTTTTTAGGTCTATAAAGTCGATTACAATAATTCCGCCCATGTCCCGAAGTCGCAGTTGTCTTGCAATCTCGGCAGCGGCTTCCATGTTCACGTTGAACGCTGTAGTTTCTTGGTCATTTTCAGCGGAAGATTTATTTCCACTGTTTACGTCAATCACATGAAGTGCTTCCGTATGCTCAATCACCAAGTAACCGCCATTTGCTAAACTTACGGTCTGCCCAAAGAGCATTTTGAGTTGTTTCTCAATCCCATAAGCCTCAAAAACTTTGGCTTTGCCAGCATAGAACTTTACGATTTTTTCCTTTTCAGGGGCGATATTCTTGATGTAATCCCTGATTTCTTCATAGATATTTTTGTCATCTACGGTAATCATGTCAAACGATTCATTGAGCATATCGCGCAATAGAGAATTTGCTCTATTCATTTCCCCAATCACTTTGTCGCGGGGCTTTGAGTTTGGTAACTTTGCAATACCATTTTCCCAGCCTTCTACCAGTTCGGTCAAATCTTTGTCGAGTTCCGCTACGTCCTTTCCTTCGGCTACTGTTCGGACAATCACCCCAAAATTTTCGGGTTTGATGGACGAAATCAGCCTTACAAGGCGTTTGCGTTCTGCATTGTCAGGTATTTTTTTAGAAACGCTAATCGAATTGGCAAAGGGAACCAGCACAATGAACCTACCCGCCAGCGAGAGTTCACAGGATAGCCGAGGTCCTTTGGTAGAAATTGGCTCTTTGACCACCTGAACGAGGATTTGCTGATTCGTTTTGAGTACGTCAGTAATCTTGCCCAGTTTGTCAATCTGCGGCTCCATTTTAAAGTCATTGACTTTGATATTTGGAGATTTCTTGCCTTGTTGTAGCTTGATAAATTTGTTGAGAGAACGAATATTGGGACCTAAATCCAAATAATGCAAAAAAGCGTCTTTCTCATAACCAATATCGACAAAGGCGGCATTTAGCCCAGGCACGATTCGCCTCACTGTTCCTAAAAAAATATCTCCGACCACAAAATTATCATCAGTTCTTTCCTGATGATACTCAACGAGGGTCTTATCCCGTAAGAGTGCTATCCGACCACCATTTTGAGTTACGTTAATAATCAGTTCGTTACTCAATTTATCAAATAGTGATTAAAATAGTAAAAACGCCAAGCGTAACTAAATACATTCTTGGCGAGATTGATGTTAGGTTAGTAACTTCATTAATTACTAACGTGATTTTTTCTTATGACGATTTTTTCTCAAACGCTTTTTTCTTTTGTGCGTTGCAATTTTATGTCTTTTTCTTTTTTTTCCGCAAGGCATGACCCTAATAATTTAATGATGAAACAAATATTTTACTTTATGTTATCTTGCACTTTCCAAAGTATAAAAGATACCTAACAACCATCGCAGGACTCTTATTTTACAATGAGTTTGCAAAGGTATGATTTTTTTTTATTCTCACACAAATTTGTGCTATATATTTGTAAAAACAGGCTTTATGATGAATTACGATTGGTACATTTATTTGCTTTCTATGCTGGCTGGTGCTTTGGCAGGCTTTATTAACACCTTGACAGGAAGCGGCTCATTGGTTACGCTGGCAATGCTCATGGCGGCAGGATTGCCCGCTAACTATGCGAACGCGACCAACCGCTTAGGAGTGCTTACACAAAGTGCAGTGGCTGTTTTTACCTTTTACAGGCATGGAAAGCTGAACTATCAGGCATCAGGCTGGTTTGTGTTCCCCTCAGTCGTGGGGGCTATCGTAGGTACGCAACTTGCTGTAAATGTGAATGAAAAGGTAATAGATATGGCAATAGGTGTGATTATGGTGGTCATGCTCTTGGTGCTATTGGTCAGACCCGAACGCTGGCTCAAACCAGAAAGTGAAACCAAAGACAGTAATAAAATTTTGACTACCATCACTTTTTTTGCCGTAGGTTTTTATGCAGGCTTTTTGCAGGCGGGCGTGGGCATACTCCTGCACGTAGCTTTCGTATTGGGTGCCAAATATTCCATCAAAGATTCTATTAGCCTCAAAACTTTTCTGGTCTTTTTATTCACGATTCCATCATTGTTTATTTTTATTTGGAGTGGGCAGGTCGTTTGGGACTTGGCAATTTTGATGTCTATTGGTCAGAGCATTGGGGCGTGGTCAGCCGCGCATTTTGCGATGAAAAACCCCAAAGCAAGCCTCTGGACATACAGAATGTTGGTCATCGTGGTTGTTTTTTCTATTATCCACATTTTTTATTGGAAGTAGCTGGGGTCGAAATTGCTTGACCTTTGGCAATTTTTGTGTTAGCAATTTAACTTTTTTAGGCAATACACAACCAATCTACTTTTTGAGATTGAGAGTGCTACTGCTTATTTTGAGCATATCCATATCTATGCCCCCCACGATGGTTTCTACATTTTCTACCCGCGCTTGGAGTTGTGAGTTTTCTCTTTCTAACTGGTTGATTTTGTCTAACAATAACTGTTTTTCACCAGTGCCTAATCCTTCCATTTTCATTTTCTGAACCTTGACATACGCACTCGCAAGGATTGCCACCATGCCTGTCAGTATCGCAAAAATTGGAATTAAAATACCCATTTGTATAAAAGTTTAATTTTCTACTGCTTAAAACGACAAATATACAAAATAAGTTTAATGTCTATTATACTTCTTACAAAAGTCGCCATTTCCCTCTTGCTGAAAGGGGAAATGGCGACTTTTGCTATGGATGAAGCGACAAAAAATACTTTTGCAAGCAGTCTAATCAAACTCAATTAATGAAGTCTATATTTTTTAATAACCTCGCGAATCATAGGTTTCATTTTTTCACCATCATATTTTCGTCCCCTGTTTGCCGCCGTTTCCAGTTCAGTCATTGCCATAAAAAAGGGCTTATCTTCCACCTTTTCAAGCAGTTGAATATCTTTTCCTTGTGCGAAAACCTCCGCCCAAACAGCTCTTACATCTGCCCAAAAAAAACGATTTTTTTCCCACCATTCCCTTGCGGCTTGGCATTTATCATCTGCAACTCTCTTGTAAGCATTTACCCCTTTTTCTTCTGCGATTACTCTTTCCTGCGCCTCTGTGCGTATGATTTTCTGATTATCCTGCTCGTGGATATGCCCCCAATCCGTAACTTCGTGGTGATTGAGCCTGACCATCACATTATAGTCATTTCTCTTGGTATATTCCCTACGCGGCAGGGGCGCAGGCGTACTGCTTTCCCAGTAATGCCGTCCGTCATAGTGAACCCAAGTCGCTGACTGCTCATAGCGCGGGCTATCCTCCACCTCATACACCTTTTGCGTCCACTGCCCCTTCACTTTTTCAGGCGAAAGGCGAGTAAACCCCCACGTTTTATTTTTCTGATAAACAAAAATCTCCTTGTTTTCATACAGCCAGTCCTCGCGCCAGTGTTTGATAATGGCATTTCCATTCACAATGAGCAAATGCTGCAAAACCAACTTGTCCTCAGATGCTTCGTCAAGCACTATCCACTCCAAGCCCTGCGCGTGATACCGTTTGGCAAACTGATAAGCCGTATCAGGTGAAAAAGTTTCTGCATAGTCAAACCCCACCTCAAAGCACCCGCATAGACGCTTGATAGCCGAAATGTCTTCCTGCTTTTTGGACTGCCCATGCCCCACTATGCCATAAAAAGTAAAGCATAATACAAAAAATAACCTTGTTGTTTTCATGTTTTTGATATTTTGATTTAAACGAATGATTAAATAAAAGACAAAATTTGTTTTTATTTAGACTAATTCCAAATTATAAATGTTAAATTATTTGGAATCATTCTAAACAAGCCCTAAGTTTGCCCCGATAAAAGCAATGGAAAGCTGAGAAAAGTCATTTTTTTGAAAGAAATCTTATCATACCTTTGCGTGCGAAAACCTTTGGGGTCATCAGTGAGTTTAGAATTTAGTATAAATTTCTTGCAAATTGCCTATCCGTTCCTCTCAGTCGGAAAAATTGACGAAAATCCATACTCCACTGGTGGTTTATCAAAATTGTGCAATAACCAATGTTTATTAGCGTATCAAAAAAACATGAAATATAGCCTTTTTATTCTTTTAATTATTTGTTTTTCAGCTTCTTATGCCCAAGACAAAAACATTCAGGACTCGCTGAAAACCAAAGAGTTAGGCGAGGTAGTAGTTACGGCAACGCGTACGGAGAAGATGCTTTCCGCAGTGCCTATGCCTGTTTTGGTGATTTCTCAGCAGCAAATCAGGGCGATGGGAAGTTTGCGCCTAAACGAGGTCTTACAAGAGCAGACAGGCTTGGCAATCCAAACCAATCATGGCAACGGAATACAAATGCAAGGCATGAACCCCGATTACACACTGATTTTGATAGATGGCGAGCCTTTGATTGGTAGAACGGCAGGTACACTGGAACTTTCGCGCTTGGCAGTAGGTAATATCAAACAAATCGAAATCGTCAAAGGCCCCAGTTCGAGTCTGTATGGCTCGGAGGCGTTAGCGGGCGTGGTCAATATCATTACTGAAAATTCAAAGATTACAAAAGGCACACTATCAAGTCGTTATGGAACAAATAACACACTGGATATGTCAGGCAGTTTCAATTTCAGGAAAAACAAATTTGGAGCTTATCTTTTTGCAAACCGTTATAGCACAGGTGGTTATGCCTTAGTGCCACAAACTTTTGGGCAAACTGTTGCGCCTTTTTATAACTATACCTTGCAGGGGAAATTTAATTACGATTTTTCGGAAAAACTAAAATTAACTTTTTCCAGTAGATATTTTATAGAGAATCAGGAAAATAAGTTTGATGCAGGCACGCCAGAAAGCCCTATTTTTGTGGCAGGAAATGGGCAAGCCAAAGACATCAATCTCAATCCGATTTTGCATTACAGAATCTCGAATCGCTGGAAAACGCAACTGCGCGTTTATAATTCTATTTATGAAACCAATTCGCAGGTTAATTATTTGAAAACCAATGAAATATATGATAAAACTTTCTTTCGCCAAACTTTCTTGCGCCCTGAAATCCAAACAGAGTATTTTTTGAGTGAAAAGCATATTTTTACCTTTGGTGTGGGCAAGATTTGGGAAAGCGTGGAGGCTACGAGATACGAAGGAACTAAAAGATTTTCAACTAATTACGCATTTTTTCAGTATGAAGTTTTACCTATCAAAAAGCTAAATTTGATTTTTGGGGGGCGTTTTGATAACCATTCTTCCTATGGCTCGCAGCTAAGTCCTAAGCTCTCTGCCCAGTACGAAATCACGCCCAAAATTGCCCTGCGTGCCTCTACGGGCGTGGGCTTCAAAGCACCTGATTTCAGGCAGTTGTACCTCAATTTTAACAATGCGATTGCAGGCTATTCGGTGTTTGGAACAGAAGAACTACCCAATGCGCTGGCGCAACTGCAAACACAAAACCAGCTTGCCGAAATCCTGTTGAGTCCTACCGAAATTGGCAATTTAAAGGCAGAAAGTTCCATTGCCTACAATCTTGGGCTGAAACTCAGACCCTCTGAAAAACTGACCATTAACCTCAATTTTTTCAGAAATGACATTAGTAATTTGATAGAAACCCAGGTATTTGCGCGCAAAACCAACGGGCAAAATGTTTTTAGCTATCGCAATCTAAATCAAGTATTTACGCAAGGGGGAGAAATTGATTTGAGTTATAAAATCCACCAAAACTTCACTTTTTTTGCGGGGTATCAGTTCTTACAGGCAAAAGACAAAAAGGTGGTGGAGCAAATCGAAAATGGAGAACTTTTCAGGCGCGACCCTCAGACGCTGGCAGTGTCGCGAGTTACGCAAAAAGAATATGGTGGTTTGTTTGGGCGTAGCCGTAATATGCTCAATGTCAAGCTATTCTACGAAAATCAGAAACATGGGATTGCGGCGAATTTGCGAGGCATTTACAGAGGAAAGTACGGACTGGGCGACCGCAATGGCAATCTGGTGCTTGATGAGGCAAGTGAATATGTAGCAGGTTATTTTACATGGAATCTGTCTGTTTCCAAAGAATTGTGGAATAAAAAAATACGCTTACAATCAGGCATAGACAATCTTTTTGACCAAAAAGACCCTCAAAATATTCCAAATTTGGCGGGAAGGCTTATTTGGACAAGTATCAATTTTCAAATCTCGAAAAACTAACTTTTATTTTTTTAATTATGAATAATAACCATTTTTCTTTCAAAATCATTGGCGTTTTTACACTCTTATTTGCATTTTCTTCTTGCTCAAAAA
The DNA here is from genome assembly GCA_013298985.1 of Cytophagales bacterium. Lineage (GTDB taxonomy): Bacteria > Bacteroidota > Bacteroidia > Cytophagales > Thermoflexibacteraceae > Thermoflexibacter. Next base: position 1,923 of record JAAFJS010000155.1, on the reverse strand, counting down.
CAGAAAGCGTAGAGCCTGCAAAGCCCTTAGAGGCAAAAACAGTAAGCAATCTGACAGCAGACCTCGTAACGATAGACCCCGCAACAGGGCGCGCAAGTGGCGGCACAAACCGCTTTACCTTGTTTAGCTTTGCGACTAACGCTGTCGTGGCAAATACGGACAGTGCCTCCAACAAATGGGACGTAGGTTTCAGAGGCACGACCATTATCGTCAATGGTGGTGCCATCCGCACAGGGCAGGGCGGTGCTTTTATTTTTACGGGACTCTTTGACGAACTCAAAGAAGTGCCTACCACAGCTACTTTTGCACAAGACGCTTCTCCTACGAGCCTGGCAATTCCCTCTGCTTCTGGCATGGGCTGGTACAACTACAATCCTATGGCAAATGCCATTACGCCGATTGCGGGCAGGATATTGGTCATTAGGACGGGAGATGGGAAGTTTGCAAAAATGGAGATTCTGAATTACTACAAAGATTCGCCTGCGGTCATCACACAAGCCTCACTTTCAAGGCATTACACGTTTAGGTATATGTATCAGGCGGACGGAAGCAAGAAATTACAATAAGAATAATTAGCGCAAAAGATAGCATTTTTCTGGCAAAAATTGCTATCTTTGTTTTTTTATAATACATTGATTATCATATTTTTGTGCAGTTTGTCGTTGAGATTCATGCTTAACTTATAAAAACAATTTCTAACTAATTATTATGGACACAACATACAATAAAAGAGGATTTCTGAAAAAAATTTCACTTTCCTCCTTTGGCATTTTGGGTAGCACTGCCCTTTTTGCGAAAGCTAAACCGAGCAATGACCAAGTGCAACAGCTTCGCGCTGAACTGGCAGACGCTTGGAGCAAATCTGAAAAATATAGCTTGGACATCATCGAGCAGATGCCTGATGAGTTTTTTGGCTTCGAATATACCACAGAGGCAATGACCTACGCCGAGCAGTGGAGGCACTGTGCTGTTTTTACTTTTATGCAACTGGCAGGAAGGCTAAAAATAGAGAATCCCTACGAAAAAGCAAAGCCCAAAGTTGATTTGAACAAGGCTGAAACTACCGCAGAAGTAAAAAAAATGTATGCTTTTGTACAAAAGGCAATCCAAGAAATTCCTGCGGAAAAACTGTATGAAAAAGTAGATTTTTCAGGAGAAATGCCTATTTGGAGGTTATTTTATGCAATGGAAAACCACATTATTCACCATCGCGGGCAGTGCATTGTCTATTTGCGACTCAAAGGCATCACGCCCAAGGGTTACTTTGGGTGGTAAAAAAGGCTTTGCTACTATTTTGTTATCTCCAATCAACGCCAAATAAAGGCGATAAAAAAAGCAGATGAGGACGATTGTTCTCCTCTGTTTTTTTTATTTTTTTAACAAAACAATTATTAAAATTGGTTTCAAGTGTAAAACGCACAAAAAAAATCATAAAAATTTGCAGAATCTTTCTTAGATTTTTCGTACTTTCACATTTTTCATGTCAAATACAAAAACTTCAAACTTTAAATCTCAAACTTGCTATGTCCAATACATATAATCAGGTGGTCGATAAATTAAAGCAATACAAGAGCAAGTATTACAAAAACCTCTTGTTGAAGGGTACTATTTTTACCTTAGTGGCGTTGCTGAGTGCTTTTTTGGTCATTAATGCCTTAGAATACATAGGTAATTTCAGTAGCGCGTGGCGCGGAACATTGTTTTTTTCCTTTCTCACTGCCGCTATGCTCAGTTTATACTTTTGGATTGCGATTCCTGCTTTGCGCTTGTTTAACCTGAATAAACCTATTTCTATTGATGAAGCGGCAAATCAAATTGGTAGTTATTTCCCCGAAGTAGGCGATAGACTTTTGAACCTGTTGCAGTTAGGTCGATTAAATATGCAAGACAACGCCTTACTTTTGGCGAGCATTGAGCAAAAAT
>JAAFJS010000154.1 GCA_013298985.1 Cytophagales bacterium | reverse complement strand
ACGCTGGACTTTGAAAGGAGGACAACAAATACTGAATCTGAGAACTAAACAACTGAGCAAGCAATGGAGCAATGTTACCAATTTGGTTAGAAGGGCTGCTTAGTAGGAGGTACTGCAAACTTTCGTAAACCCAAAAAAACGCATACTCGTAAAGTCCTAATCATCACAGGTGAAAAAAAAAGAATATTATATGTTTCAAAATTATTTTCAGGAAAAACACATGATTATGAAATACTTAAACAATGTTTGCCTAAACAAAAGACATGGTTTGCTCAAAAAACTGTCCTTGTAGATTTGGGTTTCTTAGGCATTGATAATGATTATCAGATTAATGAATTACACATACCACACAAAAAAAAACGTGTTAAAAAAGGGGATAGCAATGAATTAAGCCAAGAACAAAAGAATGAAAATAGGAAAATAGGCGCAGAACGAATAGGGGTAGAGCATGCGATAGGTCAAGTAAAAAGATGTCGTTTTTTACATCAAACCATACGTATAAAACGGCTAAATCTTTTGGATAAAATTGTAGGAGTTGCAGCAGGGCTAACCAATTTTAGAAATAGTTAACTCATTGATTACTAATATTGAACAAGTCTATTACTTTTACAAGTGTGCAGTAAACCTGCTAAAAATTGACTACATTTGCTCATGTTGTCTGTCCTATCACATTGGAAGGCTGTCCTAAAACCTTCAAGGTACAAGTTGATTTTTTTTCATTAAAGTCTTTCATAAACGCAAAAATAACCTTTTTTGATAAATCAAGCAGACTGCCAAAGTAGAAGTAATATGCGAATATTGTGCAAATGTAGTTTTTTTTCAATAATTTCGTTCGCAGAAACGCTAAACCTCACAACACAAACCATGTTAGTTAAAGACAAAAATTTTAAACTCTTTATTTCACAGACCTCCATTCAGCAAAGGATTGCCGAGCTAAGTCAAACATTAATAGCTGATTACAAAGACAAGAAGCCACTTTTTGTTACGGTATTGAATGGTGCTTTCATTTTTGCGGCTGACCTCATTCGCCAGATAGACATCGAGTCTGAGATTACTTTTGTGAAATTTACTTCCTACGAATCCACGCAAAGTACGGGCAAGGTCGACCAGATTATCGGGTTTGACAATGATATATTCCAAAGGCACGTCGTTTTGATTGAGGACATCGTGGATACGGGGCTGACCATGACCGAAATCATGCACGAGTTGAAGCGTTTTCGCCCACTTTCCTTAGAAGTAGTTACCCTGCTGATGAAGCCAGAGGCATTGCAAAAACCACTGACTATCAAGTATGTAGGCTTTGAAATTGAGAATAAATTTGTGGTGGGCTATGGACTGGATTATGATGGTTTTGGTAGAAATCTACCCGATATTTACATTTTGGACGAGGAATAATTCAAAATTTAACTTCTCAAAAATTGGATAATGATGGAAAAAAGTATAATTTGGGAAGCAGAATAATCACAATTAAAACTTTCTACTGTTCAGATGATATCCAAAAAAAAGATTCGCCTTGCTGCCAAAGTAATTTTAGTCATTGGTGCTATTTTTTCGTTGTTTTTCTCTTTTCACTTTTTTAAGGAACTTTTAAACAACGATTTCTACAATCACCTTTTCAATACAGATATTTCCTTGTTAAAATTGCAGGAAAAAGACCTCGACTTTCGCAGTGCTTTGACCGAAATTTATCGTCGCGGCTTGAACGGACTTGTTTTTTATGCTTGCCTGCTGCTGAGTTGCGTGCTTTGTTTTGTCTTTTTGCGTTTTCATTCCACCACCAATTTCCTCTGGACGACCTCTTGGACGCTTGCCATCGCCTTTAACGTGGGAACTTTTCTGATTTGCTGGATTACACTGCACTACGCCTCCAACCACGACTTGGATATGCTCATCAGCGATAGGGAAGAACTCGCTGATTTTCAGCAAAATCACACCCATATTTCTAAGCAAAACAATCAAAAAGAGCCTCCAATCTTTATCAAAACGGGCTTGTTTATCCAAAGTTTGCAGTTCAATACCGCCAATGATGTGGTTATCACCTGCTATATTTGGCAGAAATATGACCACAAATACGATTCCCTTGATGTTAAGTTAGATACAGGATTTGTGCTTCCCGAAGCCACCGAAATTAACATCACGCAGGCATACAGAAAAGAGTATCAAGATTTTACGGTCTATGGCTGGGATGTAGAAACGACGATTAGGGAAACATTTAATTATACAAACTATCCCTTTGATTTTCAGAACGTTTGGATACGAATGTGGCACAAAAACTTTGATAGAAACATTATTTTGATACCTGATTTTGAAGCATATAAAAACATAGATTCCAAAGCCAAAATGGGCATAGAGGAAAATATTGTCCTCAATGGCTGGGATATTACAGAAACTTTTTTTGGGTATCGCAACCACGATTACAATTCCAACTTTGGTATGCCTGACTATGTGGGGCTGGAAAAATTCCCTGAATTGCACTATTGTATCCTTGTCCAGCGATATTTTTTGACCACTTTTATCTCTGAAATTTTGCCCATTATCACCATTCTCTTTATCCTGTTTGTCTGCGCTGGTATCGCGCACGACGAGGCAAAAGACGACTTTTTTAGGTTTAATGTCATGGAACTACTCAGCCTGGTGGCGGCGATGGTTTTTGTCATCATTCTCTTGCAAATAGACCTTCGGCGCAAGTTTTCGTCCAGTGAAATTCTCTACATCGAGTATTTTTACTTCATGCTTTATTTTGTCATTTTTGGCGTATTGTTTAACTACATCTTGCTCAATCAGTTCAAACACCTCAAAGTCATTCAATACGAGGACAATATTTTGATAAAAGTTTCCATGCTTCCGCTTAGTTTTGGGTATATTTTGCTCATTACTTACCTCATTTTTAGTTATTAATTGCGCCAAATTTTGTAGCTTTGTTTCAAAATAAATTTAACATGAAAACATTTTCCTGTCCTTCCTGCGGGGGCGAAGTCCAGATTCGTTCCATCTTTTCTAAGTCAGTTGTTTGCACCTACTGTGGGCAAACTTCTTACCTGAATGTAGATAAATTGGAGGCAAAAGGCGCAAAAGGTTTGCTGGCGGACTACGGCTCAAACTTTGCGGTAGGCACGAAAGGCAGGCTAAAAGGCAAGTCTTTTGAGGTCATCGGCAGGGTGCGCTTCGATTACGAAGAAGGCTTTTGGGACGAGTGGGCGGTCATTTTGGACGGGAAGCAAGACCAAACCTTTTGGCTGGAAGAGTCCGAAGGGAGGCTTACCTTGCTCCAATCGAGTCAGGTTGTGCCAAGCAAAGCCCCTAATTATAAGAACATTAATGTTGGTACGGAAATCAATTTCCAGAGCCACAAGATTTTTGTGCGTGCCAAAAGCAAGGCTACGCTGAGTGGCGGCGAAGGTGAGCTTTATTTCGAGGTAGTCAAGGGCGCGCAGGCAGATTTTATAGATGGAATTTGTGAGGGACAGCCTGTTTCTTTTGAGTTTATGCAAAACGAAATTTCTTTTAACCAAGGGCAAACACTTCATTTGCGCGATATTGAGTTTGACAGATAAACTTAGTTTTTGTAAGAATCTATGATGGATTGGAAAATGCCTAAAATGATGGCTAAATCATTGATGAAATAAGTATCTACGTTAGAAATAATGTGGTCATCACCTACCAACTTAAAAAAACGCCATTCCGTACCTGTGGTTACGCACCCATGAATGGTGTCAATGTCTTCATGGTGTTTGTGGTTATAGACTTTTGCGCCCAGCATCTGCGCGATGCACTGAGGCGTACCCAAGTCAAAGTCTTGTTTTTCAGCCTCTACCAATGTAAAAAGAGGTGTAGAAATGGTAATTGTCCCTTTTTCTTTTGCCAAAATATAATCACATTCGCCTGTCAAGCCCATTTTTTTATCAGCGTTGAGGGTTTCGCCCGAATAATAGGTGAAAAAATTATCATTTCGCTGCTTTAATTCTAACAAAATAGGCACTACATAATGTTCTGACCTTGCTTTCTCACTTCTTTTGGGAACGTGCTTAGAAACCAAAAAGGTTGTTTTTAGCCAATCACTTGGCTCGATAGGCATTACATCTACAAATAAATTTTGAGAGCTTTGTTTGAGTTGAAATTTATCTACCAACTCGTCCATAGTAAAACTTGAATAAGACATAATTAAGTAGCAGTTAGAATTTAGTAGTTAGTGTAATAAATAAAAATCAATGAATTACAATTTATTATACAGAAAAATAATTAATTGTACTTACTTAAACATTTTGAATGATACAAAACTACCTATTTTTACAATATTTTCAGCAAATTTTTCAAACTTTCTACATTATGCACAGGCGCAAAAACGTCAATAAAAGGCATGGCGGCTTTCATGCCTTCGGTGGTAGGTTCGTAGTTAGGGTTGCCTGCTAAGGGGTTGAGCCAGACCAGTTTACCTGCTTTTTTGTGCATTTGCTTCATGCTTGCTGCCAAGTCTGCCGTTTCGCCCATGTCCCAGCCATCACTCAGTATTATCAGCGTAGTTTTCTTGTCCAACAAACGCGTATATTTTTCACAAAAAGTTTTCAGAGAAAGCCCAATTTGTGTTCCAGATGACCAGTTTGGCACATTGTCCGCGAGTTTTTGTAGCGTCTGGTTGATGTGTTGGCGTTGTAGATGCTCCGTAACTTTGTGAAGGGAAGTGCTAAAAACAAAAGTTTCGATTCGGTGAAAAGCAGACTGGAAGGCATACATAAATTGGATAAGAAAACGACTATACAAATCCATCGACTTGCTCACATCACAAATCAGCACCAATTTAAACTTTGCTAATTTCTTTTCTGCGTATGCCAGTTTTACGATTTCGCCGCCGTACTGTCTGTTGAGGCAAAGCGTTTTCCTGATGTCTAACTGCTTGTTTTTATAAGTTTTATGCTTTCGTCTGCTCAGTTGTTTTGCCAAGTTTTTTGCCAAAAGTCGAATAATTTGATGGACTTCTTGCAGCTCTTCGGGTGTAAAATGGGCAAAATCTTTCTTGGTCAAGCCTTCCTGCGCGCTATACGTGGCTATTTCTGTAACTTCCTCATTTTTATTTCCATACAACCAGTTTTTGATAGCGAGCAAAGAAGGTTGCTTGTTTTTATTGGGTAGCGGCTCGCTTGGCTCAGGTTCACCGTCAGCGAGCTTGGAGTCCACCGCTTTTTCTATTTCCTTCCAGTATTGCCTATAAAGTGCATCGAACTGCGCTAATTGCCACCTGTTTTTGGTCAGTATTGCTTTCAAAACCAACTGCATGGTTTCAGGATTTTCCAAAGGAAGCAAACAAAGCGCGTTAAGCGCATCTTTCTCTTCGGAAATGCTGATAGTGAACGACTTATGCCGCAGGAATCGACAAAAAGCAATGATATTAGCACTGAGTTCGGTATGTCGTTGTAGGGTTTCGTGTTTCATCAGACTTTGCAAATAATAGATTTTATTGCCTCGCTATTTGACTGATTTTCAGTGATTAAACATTTTCACATCTGTTGGCAACAGTTTAAAACTTTGCCAACTGCCTAACTGTTGGCAAGGCTGTTACATTCGTGCTGTTAGCCGTTGCCGAAGACGCAAGCGTGCTTAATTAATTTATGAAATCTAATAAAAATATTGGAACTATTTTCACAAACCTACAAAGATTTCAACGAACCCATGCCTCCATCTACGCCAATAACTTGCCCACTTATCCAGCTTGTTTGGTCAGAAAGCAAGAATACTGCTGCGCTCGCGATGTCCGCAGGCGTACCCACGCGAGCAATGGGGTGTCTTTTGGCAGAGGCTTCTCGCTTTTCGGGCGAAGAAAGTAAATTTTTTGCCAAAGGCGTATCCGTTAAAGAGGGCGCAATAACGTTCACCCTAATTTTATTGACCGCAAACTCTGCCGCCAAGGACTTTGCCAAGCCCTCTACTGCACCTTTGGCAGAAGCAACGCTGGCATGAAAGCCCATGCCCATACCCACCGCCACCGTACTAAAAAGCACAATACTTGATGTTTCTGATTTTTTGAGAGCATTTATCGTATTTTGAATCACCTTGACCGCACCCAGCACGTTAAGTTGGAAATCTTTTAAAAAATCATCTTGAGAAAGCCTATTGAAGGGCTTGAGGTTAATGCTGCCCACACAATACGCCAAGCCGTCCAGTGCCGTAATGGTGGCTAACTCACTTCCAGAAGCGGTAAGCGCATCAAAATCAATGTGTTGTACATCCAAGCCTTGCGGTGCAGTGCGCGAAGCAGAAATCACAGTGGCACCCTGGGCGATGAGATTTTTGGCAAGCTCGTAGCCAATGCCTGAGCTTGCGCCCACAATCAAAATATTTTTACCTTTGAAATCTGACATTTTATAAATTTGGTTTTTGAAATAAAAACTGATTGTATGACATTTTTTGTGATAAATTTTATTTTGATGCTTTCACCTCCCCCTACCCCCTCCAAAGGGGGAAAAAAGCCTGTATTTTCTCCCCCTTTGGAGGGGGCGGGGGGAGGCGTAAGAAAAGAAGTTTCCACAAAATTGTCAGAGAACCTAACAACTTAAACTGACCGTAGTAATGAAGTGTTTGATTTTTTGATTATTTTTGGCGAAATTTTAGTTTTAAACCACATTTACCATGAGTCTTCTTTGGCAAAAAAACTACCAAATCAAAGATAAGGTCAGTCAATTTACTGTAGGCAAAGACCGCGAAACGGATATTTTTTTAGCCGCATTTGATGTGCTTGGCTCGATGGCACATACGCAGATGCTCGAAAGCGTGGGCTTGCTCACTGCCACAGAACTCCAAATGCTCCACGCCGAACTCAAAAACATTTATCAGACCACGCAAGAAGGCAAGTTTGAAATCAAAGAAGGTGTGGAAGACGTACACTCACAAGTCGAATTTCTTTTGACCGAACGACTGGGCGAGGTGGGCAAAAAAATCCATAGCGGGCGTTCGCGCAATGACCAAGTGCTTGTCGATTTAAAACTTTTCCTACGCAACGAACTCAAAGAATTGGTATCGGAAATCAAGCAACTGTTTGATTTACTGATTATTTTGAGTGAAAAACACAAAGACACACTTTTGGTGGGTTACACACATTTTCAGATAGCAATGCCTTCCTCTTTTGGGCTGTGGTTTGGGGCGTATGCAGAGAGCTTGACGGACGATTTGTTGGTGCTGCACTCAGCGTACAAAGTTGCCAATCAAAATCCGCTTGGCTCGGCGGCGGGCTACGGCACTTCCTTCCCGCTAAACCGCAAAATGACAACGGAACTGCTTGGTTTTGAGGACTTAAACTATAATGCGGTGTACGCGCAAATGACGCGCGGAAAAACAGAAAAAATTTGTGCTTTTGCCATCAGTAGCGTGGCAAGCACCCTCAACAAATTAGCCGCAGATGTTTGCCTCTACATGAGCCAAAACTTTGATTTTCTGACCTTCCCCAAAGAATTTACCACAGGCTCCAGCATCATGCCGCACAAGAAAAACCCTGATGTTTTCGAACTCATACGCGCCAAATGCAGCCGCCTTTGTGCGCTCCCTAACGAAATTAGCCTCATCTTGGCAAATATGCCTTCGGGCTATCACCGCGACCTCCAGCTAATAAAGGAAAATATTGTTCCTGCCTTTGCTGACATCAAAGACTGCCTCCAGCTCACCGCCTATCTACTTGAAAATGTGATAGTCCGAGAAAATATTGTGGCAGACGACAAGTACAAATATATTTTTAGTGTAGAATCTGTAAACAAGGAAGTGCTGAACGGCATGAGCTTCCGCGACGCCTACCTCAAAATAGGTATGCAGATAGAAAATGGTGAATATGAGCCAATTAGAGAAGTAAACCACACGCACGAGGGCAGCATTGGCAACCTCTGTAATGCAGAAATTCAGCAAAAAATGCAAAGAGTTTTGAAAAGTTTTGAGTTTGAAAAAGCAGAAAAAATGTATGATTTGGTCAAGTAGCAACACAAATCATTTGTTTTTGGCTACCTTTTTGGTTTTGACTTCTTGGCAGTTTTCATGAAAATTGCTTAGGATAATTTTTTCAATGACATCTTGTTTGGTTTTCATTTTCCCTAACCTGACTGTGGGGGTCAGTTCCGTTCCAGAGGCTATCGTCGTGGCAGTCTGTGGCGCAGGAATAAAAAAAAGTTCGGAAGAAAGCTCCCAGTTGTAGATTTTGTCGCCTACGCGTATGCGCCTGACGCGAATATCGCCTTCGGTGATGTCCTCGAAAACGAGCTTTTCTTTCTTTTCTTCATAACTTTTTCCTGTGGGAATAAGCGTAACCGTTTCAAAACTTCCGTCTTTGAGTTCTACAAACTCGCAATAACATTCGCCCACAAATTTTTGGTCTTCTATCGTCGTGGTCGTATAATGAATGATTTTCCAGCTTTTATTGATGTATTTGAACGCCAGCACGACCGTTTCATTTCCCTTTGCCCACATTTTTTTCTCCTTTTGTATGTTATAATCTGCCGTATAAGTTACCACGCCCATATCTCCATTAATATAGGTTCGAATAATGCCTGTCAATTTGTAGGCAAGCACGATGTCCCTCTTGGTAGCATCTGTGAGCTTGTCCAGGTAAGCCTCAAAGCCCTTGTAATCACTTTTGAATTTGAGGACATTCATGCTAATATTCGTATTGGTGAGCAGGGACGACACATTTTTGTCCATATATTTCAGCACGCTTTCCTTGTCAAGTGTGGTAGAAAAATTATTATACATACCTATAAACTCTTTGGTGAGGCTGTTAAGCGTATCGGCAGTCGTTGGTATTTTTGCCTTTTTTTGGGCAAAAGATTGATGTATTGTCAGAAAACTAACCATCAATAACAATAGAAATCGTATCTGTTTCATAAACAAAAGGGGTAAGCGAGTTAGTCAAGAGAATTCGTCAAATCAGTTTCAAAAATAGAAAATTTCTTGGGTAAATGTGCGGCAGAGGAACATTTTTTCTCAAACTATTTTTACTTTGCCCCTACCAGCGCAAGCAAGTTCCCTTTGGGGTTTACGGCAATTCTTGTAATTTGTTTCACGCCCATACTTGTAAAATCTGCCACTTCTACCCAAGTTTGGTCAGTCTTGCTATTCCACTGATAAATTTTTGAGCCTTTGGAAATCAGCAAGATACCTTCCTTCGTCCAGCAAATATCTTCACTCCCTTCGAGGGTTTCTATCACCGTCATTATTTTCAAATTTTGCATTTCCAAACTTTTTACAAACCACTGTTTATCAGTTACTTTATGAATAAAACTGACTATATTTTTTTGTTTGGGAATCTTGTGAAAACTTCGCCCTACGCTACCTTCTATTTTCTGATTTTTTCCATCATTTACAGAGGCGGTGTAGAGGGAATTTGGCTCACCCAGCACAAACAGAGCCAGTTGGGTCGTATTAGCCCAAACATAATAGCCCACAGGTTTGAGGTTTTCCAGTACCAAAGAAGCATTTTGGGGGTTTGCTATCTCGAACTGCCAGAGGCGTTGTGTGCCATCTGGCTCGACCCTGACCGTAGAAAAATGCTTTCCCGAAGGCGTAACTGCCGCCGAATATTCACTTTCTGGCGTGTTAGTCATGGGTAATGAGGTCTTTGCTTTTAGCTCATACTTATAAATATCCGTTTGGTTTTCGCGCATCGAGGTATAAAGCAATGCCTTGCCATCAGGGGTGAAACTGGGCTGGTTGTCATAGCCTTCTCTGTTTGTAACATTTTGAGGATTAGAGAGTTGCGCCTTCCCTTTTTTTACTGTCAAATCCACCAAGTAAATGTCCACATCTGGGGGCGCAGTTTGGGCGATACAAAAAATAGGTAAAAACCCCAGCCACAAACCAGCTAAAATGCTGCTAAATTTACATATTAATAGTGCCTTCATAAACTTTTTCTGCTTTTCCTTTTAAATAAATATGTGTAAATTGATTTTCGTTTTTATGGTATGAAACAGCCAAAATGCCGCCTAAAACCTTGATTTTGACTTCGAAATCTCCACTGAGGTTCGCGTGGGGGCTGGCATAACTTTCAGCAATCGCGCAGGCAGTTACGCCCGTACCGCAGGACAGCGTTTCATCTTCTACGCCGCGCTCGTAAGTCCTGACAGAGAGAGAGTTAGCGGCGAGCCTCTCCACAAAATTTACATTCGTGCCTTCTGCCTTGAAGCGGTCATTGTAGCGAATGGCTTTTCCTTCTTTAAAAACTTCAAAATCAGCAAGTTGGTTTACGTAAGCCACATAGTGAGGCGAGCCAGTATCGAGCCAATAAAAATCAGATGTAATCTCCACACGCCCCACGTCCTTCATTTTGAGAGAAACAATGCCGCCCTCGATTTCCGCCTCGTGCAAGCCATCTACGGCATTGAAAGTAGTTTTTTTGGCAAAAATGCCCAAACTGTGTGCAAAAGCCACGATGCACCTGCCCCCATTGCCGCACATCGAGCCTTCCCTGCCATCAGCATTAAAATAAATCATCTTAAAATCTGTGTGAGGGTCATTTCTGAGCAGAATGAGTCCGTCAGCCCCAATGCCAAACCGTCGGTCGCAGAGCCTTTGTATTTGCGCCTGATTTGTGTGGTCAAATTTTTCGTTTCGGTCGTCAATAAGTACAAAGTCATTGCCCGTCCCTTGGTATTTATTAAAAAAAAGATTCATTAGTTGGGTGATTCCTTAAAAATTGGGTTTTAATCAAAAATACTTTCTGAGCTAAAAAATCAGTCAATAACCTGCTCAGAGATAGGTTAAAGCATCATTTTATAAAAAATCAATGCCATATAAAACTTAAATAAAAGAGATATAATTCATTTTTTTAGAAATTTAATATGTATTTGTTTTGTAATTACTAATTTTGTCAAATAAATTGCGTGTGATAAAATGTTTGAAATAAATTATTAAAAAATTTCATTTATTTTGCATTGCTAATGGAGAGTTTATAAATTTAGCAAAAATTAATTAAGCATTGCAAGCATTGGTTACATCTGAACAACATCAATTATTGAATCAATTGGATATACAATCCTATTATCAAAAGATGCAGTCGAGCAACATTCTTATGTCGTACAAGGGTGCGGCATCTAATGACTTGCTGACGAGTATTTTGGCGATTGCTCAAAGTAAACTTGCCGAGTTGGAGAACAAATCTGTGGTAAAGAAACGTGTTTTCACCATTTTGGTAGAAATCATACAGAATATTTATCATCATTTTGCGGAAGTAGAGGTCGACAATCTTCACGAGGACGACTCTATTGCGTTTTTGTTGTCAAAAATTGATGATACGTATGTCATCATCACAGGCAACTATGTGGCACTGAGTGATATTGCTGCCCTCAAGAGCAGAATAGACGAGGTGAATGCGATGAATGCGGAACAACTCAAAGAAAAATACCGCGAAACACTCAATACAGGCTCTGTATCGCCCAAGGGTGGCGCAGGTTTAGGTATTATCGATATCGCGCGAAGGTCAGGGAGCAAGCTCGAATATACCTTCAAAGAGTACAGTACCAAATATTCTTTTTTTAGTTTAACAGTTAAAATATCTGCTTTATAAGCATATTAATAAATCATTATGGAGAATTTTTATTTAGAAGAAACGTCAAAAACGCCAAAGTTAAGTTTTGACCAAAGAACAGGGAAGTTTCTTATGTCTGGTCGTTCTATTCCAGAAAACTCCATCGAGTTTTATAGACCGCTTTTCGAGTGGTTAGACGACTATGTCAAAATCCCTTCTGATAAAACCATTTTTGACATCAAATTAGAATATTTTAATACCAGCTCGTCTAAGTGCTTGGTAGAAATATTTAGGAGATTGGAACGTATCACCTCTAATGGCGTGGTTATCAACTGGTTCTACGAAGAAGATGACGAAGATATGCAAGAATCTGGCGAAGATTTTAAAGAAATTATAGATATTCCTATTATAATGAATGTCATTGAAAACTAATGTATTGGCTTGGCGGTCAATCTAAAAAGTCTTTGATAGCGACTACGTGAGGGAACTTACAGTCGCTTTTTTTGTTATTTATACAGCAATTTTTTTGTGAGCAAAGGATGCAAAAAATGGATAGCTGATAATTGTTTAATGATAATTGATAAAAAAGAAAATGGCAAAACAAACACAAATAGATAAAAATCAGGTTTTTGAAAAGGAAAATGAGATTTTGGCATATTCAAAAAATATCCTCAAAACACCTGTGGAGGAGCTTTCTGTACCTACCCTGCGCGAGGAATATGAGCAGCTTTCCCAAAGCTATGCCCAAATGCTCGGCGAGGTCAAGTTGCTCACTTCGGTTAGCGACCGCTTACAAAATAAGCTGGACAAGGCAAATGACAATGTGAATACCAAAGAGAAAGAATTGGACAAGGTACTGGCAATGATGTCGGAGTTCAAAATCAGCCATAGCGTTACCAATATCGTGTTTATCTTGTTTGTTGCGTTGTTTTTGATAGTAGATTGGACGATAGATACGGCGGATTTTTTGGATAATGACAGCGCAAAAATTATCACCAAAGAGATTATAGAGTATCCGAGCCACCCCAGAGCCGATGTACCTGACTATATCAATACGAAAGACATCATTGCGAACCTGCTCGATAAGCCCGAACAAATCACTGAAATATTGGTCAAATTTTTTATTATTGCGCTACTCATTCCTATTCGTTTGGTGCTTTATTACCTGATTCGGAAGGTGGGGAGTAAAAAGAAGAACGTAAATATGACTATTTTGGAGTAAAAAAACTTTCAAAAAAAATTACACCTTATACCAAAATGATGACTGACAGCGAAATCAAGGCAATGGTTTCTCTACTCGAAGATGATGATATCCAAGTGCTTGACCATATAGAAAAACAAATTTTTTCACTGGGAGAGGACATTATTCCGTATCTGGAGGAAGAGTGGACACGCCAACTTAGCCCTGAGGTGCAGAAAAGGATTGAGAATATTTTGCAATCACTTAACTACAAAATAGTAAGAGCAAGGTTACTGGACTGGACACAAAATGATAGCAAAAATCTGCTCAAAGGAATGTGGATTATCGCCACTTACCAGTACCCCGATTTATTACTCGAAGACCTCCAAAAAAAGGTAGAGCAACTTTACTTTGATACTTGGGTCGACTTCAAGGCTGACTTGCTCCCTGCTGACCAAGTCAAATTACTGAATGGCATTTTTTTTAATAAACATAAATTTAAGGCAAACACCAGCAGCATCAAAGCCGTTTCTAACTCCATGATTAACAATATCTTGGAAACAAAAAAATCAAACCCCATTGGCTTGTGTGTACTTTATATACTCATTGCCCAGAAGCTCAAACTGCCTATTTATGGGGTAAACTTACCCAATGTTTTTATCGTTACTTATAAAACCCCAGAGTTGCAGTTTTATATCAATGTTTTTAACAAAGGGCTGACGTATCTGAGGCAAGACATAGAAAACTACATTATGAATTTGCGAATTAACTCGCGCGAACTTTTTTATGAGCCTTGCGCCAATATAGACATCATCAGGCGCGTGATGCGAAACCTGATAGTTGCCTACGAAGACATCGGCAATGCCCACAAAGTCGCTGATATTCAACAACTTTTAGACGAAATCTCCGAATGATAGAAATTTATACAGATGGCTCTTCCAGAGGCAACCCTGGCGCGGGTGGCTACGGTGTGGTGCTGATTTCTAAGGTACACAGGGTGCGGAAGGAACTTTCGGCAGGCTACCGCCTCACGACCAATAACCGCATGGAACTTTTGGCGGTGATAGTGGGCTTAGAGGCGTTGAAAATCATACCAAGTCAAGTGCTGATTTATTCTGATTCTCAGTATGTTGTAAACTCAGTAGAAAAGGGCTGGCTAATGGGCTGGGAGAAAAAAGATTTCAAAGACAAGAAAAACGCAGACCTTTGGAAACGTTTTTTGAAGATTTATAGACAGCATCAAGTGCGCTTTCAGTGGGTGAGGGGGCATTCAGGCAATCCTGAAAACGAACGCTGTGATGTGCTGGCTACTGCCGCCGCCGACGGAAAGGAACTGGCGATTGATGAAGGCTACGAAAATGAGGATAAGTAAAAAAACTAAAATGATGAAAAAATGATGAAAAAATGGTGTATTTCGCTTTGTTTCCTTTTTGCTTCTGCACTCAGTTTCGCCCAGCAAACTACTGTCATCAATCCAGCTACTTTGAGTCTGCAAATCAAGGCTTTAATCGAGGAAGTAGGTATTCCTGCGCTTTCTATGGCAGTGATTCAGGACGGCAAAATAGTTTATTGCAAAGCCTTCGGAGTGAGCAATACGGAGCTTAGGCGTTCCGTAGATTCGACTACAATTTTCGAGGCGGCATCTCTCACCAAGCCCGTTGTTGCGGTTACTGCATTAAAACTGGTTGAGGAAGGGGTCTTAGAACTGGACAAGCCACTTTATGATTACCTGAGCTACCCTTACGAAAATATTGATGACCTACGCATCAAAAATATCACCCCGCGCATGGTACTCAGCCACTCGACGGGCTTCCCCAACTGGCGTGATAAAAACTTGGAAATCAATTTCAGACCAGGCGAAAAGTTTAGCTATTCGGGTGAGGGCTTTGTTTATTTACAAAAAGTGATAGAAAAAATCACAGGCAAGACGCTGGACAAGCTGGTGGAAGAAAAAGTTTTCAGCCCCGCAGGTATGAAAAATAGTGTTTTGGTTTTTAATCCTGCCATCCATACCAATAGTGCAGAAGGTTATGACAAAAAAAATAGAAAAGTCAAAGGATTTAGACCGCCTACCGCCAATGCCGCTTCTTCTTTGCTGACTACGGCAAATGATTATGCCCTTTTTGTGCTGGCACTGATGAGAAATCAGTTGCTCAAAGAGGAAACTACCAAGCAAATGTTTTCCTCACAAATAGGCATTTCAGAAAAGGAAAAAAATGGGTGTACGAAAGTTTGCAGAACCTCCTACTAAGCAGCCCTTCTAACCAAATTGGTAACATTGCTCCATTGCTTGCTCAGTTGTTTAGTTCTGAGATTCAGTATTTGTTGTCCCCCTTTCAAAGT
>JAAFJS010000153.1 GCA_013298985.1 Cytophagales bacterium | reverse complement strand
TTTGGATTTGCGCGGAAATCTACGCAATGAGGGCAGCTTGGCAATGAATCCCAATACCGAGCTTATTTTTAAGGGAAATGCTACCCAAAGCATCAGTGGAAATATGATTTCTTTTGCAAAATTGACAATCAATAATACCAATGGTGTTACCTTGTTAAGCCCACAGGAAATCACCGAATGGCTTAAATTAGAAAATGGCAATTTGACTTCTAATGGTAATTTAACTTTGCGCTCTGATGCAGGTAAGACAGCAATGGTCATCAATACCAATGGTGCAGTCATTGGCACCACCACCGTTCAGCGATACGTACCTGCGTATGCCTCCCGCACCACAGTACAGGGCTATAACTATTTTTCATCTCCTGTTTCTCCTGCAACACTTGGCGAAATCCATGATGATGTAGCACTGGTGCTAAACCCTGCGTATGATTTCTTTACGCCATATAGCGGTGCTTTCCCTAACTTTTATCGGTACAGAGAAAACAGACTTACTTCCACGCAAAATGCTTTTGAGAAAGGCTGGGAATCACCCGCCTCCCTTGCCGAAAACTTGGAGGTAGGGAGAGGTTATATTTTGAATTTGAACTCCACCACTACCATAGACTTTTCAGGTACACTCAACAATGGCAACATCAATGTGCCTATCAGCAGAAATCCACTCACCAATTCTGGGTGGAACTTGGTAGGGAATCCCTATCCCTCCACTTTGGATTGGGAAAAAATCTGGGACATTAACCAAAGCAAAGTAGAGAAAACCATTTACCGCAGAATTGCAACGGGTGCTTATTCAGGGACTTGGGCATACTATACCGCAGGCGTAGGTGGACTGAATGGTGGCACAAAAGAGATTGCGATGGCGCAGGGTTTTTTCCTAAGAGTGCTTGATACACAGGCAGGGGTAACAGGACTAAATCTCAACCTTACCAATGCAATGAGAAATAGCAATGAAACGCAGTTTTTTCGTACCGAGGAGAGCGAAGAATCTAAAACGCAAGGGGTTATAAAAGTTAAACTCAGCTCTCAAAAGTGGGCAGACGAAACCATGATTTACTTCAAAAGAGAAGCAAGTGAAAGATATGATGAAGGTTTGGAAGTGCCTAAAAGTCAGTACAATTCCAATCCTGCACCCAATCTTTTCACAAGTGTAAGTGGAAAACGCCTTGCCTTTAATGCTCAGTCTGTTGAAAATTTGCCCAAAGAAATTCCTTTGCACTTCATCGTGGCAAACAGTGGACAGCACGAAATAGAGCTTAGTGAGTTGAGAAATTTCAAAGAAAATACGCCCATCTATTTAGAAGACAGACTATTAAATACTACTCATGATTTAACCCAAAAGACCTATCGCTTTACAGCAAATGCAGGAACAGATACAAGCCGCTTCATTTTAAAATTTGAGCTTGCTTTTGCTCAAACTATTCCTGATGAATCTTTGATAGTTTATCCTAACCCTACGAGTAGCGAACTGAAAATCAACATAGATAGCAAGTTCAAAGGAACACTGCAAGTGAAAATTTTAGACGTATTGGGTAGAGAGGTAGATAAGCAAATTTTTGACAAAACTTTCACGCAAGAGGAGTTTAAAGTAGATGTAAGTAGCTTACAGAAAGGCGTTTACATCTTGAAAATAGAAGGCAGTAATTATTCAGCAACTCAAAAAATTATCAAAGAATGAAATATCTGTTCTTGGTCTTGTTCGTTTCAAAAGTCGCAACTCTTCCTGTAAATTTATCCCCTGGTGCTTATTTTGTAAGATGCAAATTGAAACGATTAGATACAAATGAAATCTTTGATGATGATTGCAAAAAGAGAATCATAGTTCAATAAAATAAAAAACCTCCTCTCGCTTTTCCCTTACCATTGTTTCCACCCAAGGTTTTGCAAGCCCGCCTTGCAAAACTTTTTTCCTGTTTTTAAAAATTGCAAAAAATGCTTTAATTTTACCGTCTTATCAAACAGACTTTCTAAAAATTTGAGCATGACTTACCCACAAACCATTGATTATCTGTATGCTAAACTCCCCATGTTTCAGCGTATTGGCGAAAAAGCATACAAAAAAGACTTGCATAATACGCTTGCGCTGTGTGAAGCGATGGGCAATCCGCAGACCCAATTTAAGGCAGTCCATATCGCTGGCACAAATGGAAAGGGTAGTTCCTCGCACCTCATTGCCGCTATTTTGCAAAGTGCAGGCTACAAAACAGGGCTTTACACCTCGCCACACCTCAAAAATTTTACAGAAAGAATCAAAATTAACGGACAGGAAATCAGCGAACAGTTTGTGATAGAATTTGTAGAAAAAACAAAAGCACTTGTTGAGGAAATTTCGCCTTCTTTTTTTGAACTCACTACCGTCATGGCTTTTGATTATTTTGCTCAAAATCAAGTAGATATTGCCGTTATTGAAGCAGGGCTGGGTGGCAGATTGGACAGCACCAACGTCATCAGCCCCGAAGTTTCCCTGATAACCAACATCAGCTATGACCATCAGAATATTTTGGGAGATACACTTCCACAAATTGCTTTTGAGAAAGCAGGCATCATCAAAACAGCTATTCCCTGCGTAATCAGCGAGTTACAAGCAGAAATCAAAAATGTTTTTAAAAATAAAGCAGGGCAGACAACCAGCCAACTTTTTTTTGCTTCCGAAGAATACGAAATTTTGGCAAACACCCAAACTTTGGCAACAGCTCACAGCTTTGCCAACAGTTCCAAAGAAATTTATTTTGACATTTTTAAAAACAAACAATTATTCCTTTCCCAAATTTCTTGCGAACTCAAAGGTATTTATCAAACCAAAAATCTATGTGGCGTTCTCAAAACAATAGAGCTTTTAAAAGATTATCAGATTGAAAAAGAACACATTACAGAAGGAATTGAAAAGGTAATTACACTGACAGGACTCAAAGGGCGTTGGCAAAAATTAGCAGAAAACCCACTTACTATCTGCGATACAGGACACAACGAGGGCGGCATCAGAGAAATAATCAGGCAGTTAGCCACCATCAACTACGCTAAATTGCATTTTGTTTATGGCGCAGTAAACGACAAGGATTTGAGCAAAATTTTGGCTTTATTACCCAAAGACGCGTATTATTATTTTTGTAAACCCAACATTCCCAGAGGATTAGAAGCAGATAGTTTATTTGCACAGGCGGCACAGGTTGGATTGGTAGGCGAGGTGATTGGAGATGTTCGTACTGCCCTCGATACTGCCCGCGCACGCGCCAACGCAGACGATATGATTTTTGTGGGCGGTAGCACCTTTGTTGTGGCAGAAATTTTGTAGCTTTGATGTTTGTTATTAGAGATGTGTATTTAATTTTTTTATAACTGGAAAATGATAACTCAAAAAAAAACAGTAAAATCATTTGAAAATTGGCTCAGGGAAGAAGTAGAGCAAACTTTTGGCATCAAGCGCAATGACGACCTTCCTACACTTGAAAAGTGGATAAATGCTACTTACCCACTCACAGAGCAAGAGTTACAAATTTTGAAATCACTCCAAAAAAATCTACGAAAAGAATTAGATTTATACAATGAAGACGAATTAAAGTTGTTTTTTATCAGTGAAATCCTTAAAATGGTGAATTTCAAATCGGAAATATATCGCGCCTTTACCCAAAGACAAATGGAGTTTACGGCTGAAACTATTGATAAAAAACAAATGACCGTAAAAGGAATCGTGGAGTTAGTAGTAGCCACAGGGCAACAAGTACCACAAAAACCTTTTTTCTTCTTGCAAGAATTTAAGCAATCTCTCAAACGAAACAACGACCCGCTTGGGCAGTTACTTATCGCTATGCTGGGCGCGCAAGTCCAAAATAACAATCAAAAGCCCGTTTTTGGTTGTTATGTACTGGGAGCAGATTGGCATTTTGTAGTCTTAGAAGGTTCGCAATATGCCGCAAGTAGTGGCTTTGATGTAACTAAACCTCTTGAATTTGAACAAATTATACGCATTTTGAAAGAAGAAAAAGCCAATATAGAAAGAGAACTAAACCTCTCATAGCGCAGTGCATACCTGTTTTACTATCTATCAATTAAATCTTGAAAACAAACCATAAAATATGAAATATACAATTTTTTTACTGTTTTTACTCACACTTTCCTCGCTTTTTGCCCAAAAAAAAGGAGAAGTAAAAAAAGTAAAAGGCGAAAAAGCCCAGCAAAAAGAAGTCGCACCGCCCGCGCCTGCGATACCACAAACAGCGAATTATCAGTTTTCATTGGACTTAACCAAGGTCAAAGATGACAAACTAATGGTCGAAATGATTACACCCAAGATGACTGAAAACAAGGCAATTTATTGTATGCCCAAGATAGTACCAGGAACGTATAGCATTTATGATTTTGGTCGTTTTCTCTCTGATTTTCAGGCGTTTGACGCGCAGGGAAAAGAGCTACCAGTTACTGTACTTGACGAAAATCGTTGGGAAATAAGCAATGCTCAGAATTTGTATAAAATCTCTTATTGGGTGGAGGATTCTTATGATACCAACAAAGAAAATTTTATTTTTGAGCCTGCGGGAACAAATATCGAAGACAAAACCAATTTTGTGCTGAATACGCATGGTTTTTTTGGGTATATTGATGGCATGAAACGCAATGATTATGAGGTAAATATCACCAAACCCGAAGGTTTTTTTGGAGCTACTTCCATGCAAACGGCGAGTAGTTCTGCCACTATGGACAAATTTGTGATGGAAGATTATATGCAGCTTGCTGATGCGCCTGTAATGTATGCACTGCCCGACACGACTGTCATGCAAGTAGGTGGTGCTGAGATACTTATCTCCGTTTATTCTCCTTCTAAAAAGCTATCTTCCAAGTTTGTTGCCGAGCAAATTACGCCGATTTTGATGGCACAAAAGGACTATTTGGGCGGAAAATTGCCAGTCAATAAGTATGCTTTTATCATTTATCTTTTCAAAGGGTTTAGCGCATCGGGCTTGATAGGTGCATTAGAACATTCGTATTCTTCCGTTTATTCTCTATCTGAAACAGACCCCAATTTGGCACAATTTATCAAAGATGTCGCGGCGCATGAGTTTTTTCATATCGTAACTCCACTGAGTATTCATTCCAGAGAAATTCACGATTTTGACTACATCAACCCGCAGATGTCCAAACACTTATGGATGTATGAGGGCTGTATTGAGTATTTTGCGGGACACGTGCAGGTAAAATATGGACTAATGACAGAGGAAAATTATTTGAATGTGATTCTTGGAAAAATCAATGAATCAAAAAGTTATAAAGACAAATTGCCTTTTACGGTGATGAGCAAAGGCTGTTTGCATGAGCATAAAGGTCAATACCAAAATGTCTATGCCAAAGGTGCGTTGATAGGAATGTGCTTGGACATCAGGCTTCGGCAGCTTTCAAGTGGTAGTTATGGGATTCAAAGCCTCATTTTAGACCTTGCCAAAAAATATGGCAAAGATAAGCCCTTTGATGATGAGGAACTGTTTGATAGAATCATAGAAGTTACAAAGTTTCCCGAACTACGCAAGTTCTTTGCAGACTACATTGAGGGCGAAAATCCACTGCCTTTGAAGGAAATTTTCAAAGCTGTGGGCTTAAAATATGACATTACCGAAAAAGTGCCAAGCATTTCGCTGGGTATGCAACTCTCTTTTAATGAGTCCACTGGCTTGTTTAGCATCGAGGAAATAGATGATGCCAATGCCAAATCGGGGATTCAAAAAGGCGATTTTTTACTGGCTATCAACAAAAATAAAATCACCCAAGAAAACTACCGCGACGTGTTTGACCAAGTAAAGAAAAACGGCAAAGAAGGTGAAAAATATGTGATAATCATAGAACGATTGGAAAATGGCAAACGCAAAGAAAAGAAAATCAAGGCAAGTTTGATAACCATAAATGAGTATAACTACATACCTTTGGTGATAGACGCAAACGCAACACCAGAGCAGGTCAAGCTAAGAAATAGTTGGCTGAAAGTAAGTCAGTAAGTAGTTCAACAAAAATAAACATTCTTATAAATACACCGTAGGTATTAAATGTTGACGGTTCGCCGTTGCGATAGTAGAAAATTGATACGAGAATGTATTTCTACTCCTTTAGGAGTTGCATAAAAAGAATATAAAACTCCTAAAGGAGTTTGTGAACATCGCAATTATCATTTCTACCAACATGAAACTCCCAAAGGAGTTTAGGAACATTTAGAATTGTTGATTGATATACTTAAATGTTTGATTGTTTTAATAGACTTCTTTAAAAAGTGATTTTTTATCGCCTCACCCTTGCGACGGTCGCCACGCCCTCTCCTGCTGAGAGGGAGCAATAAGTTACTTCGAAAGAAGTCTAATTAATTGCCAGTTTTTTAATTTTCTTAATCGGACCTGGACAGTAGTTTTGATGACAAGCTACGCAAGCATTGACGACCAAGTTGAAGTTTTCGACTTGGTTTTCTTTTTCAGTATAAAACTTGTCCATAGTTTTCAAAAACGCTTGGGCAGACGCGTCAAAAACATCACTTTTCACGCTTGCGTCCGTAGGAATCGCGGTGTGGATATTTTTGAACTTTTCTCTAAAATCTTCAGGCAGTTGCTTTTGTTGGACTGCGACTTTCATTTTTTCGCCGTCCTCGTACATTTGGCGCATGAGCCACGCCAGCTCGCTGTCCTCGTTTGGATATTTGGTCGAATCTACATTGGCAGGTTTGAGGGAAACCTTTTCAGCCTTTATTTCCTCTGTTTGGGTTTCCTTTTTTGTATTTTGAGTACAATTATACAAGGTTACACTCAAAAAAAATAGTACCGAAGAAATAAATAAAATTCGGTGTAAGTGTTTGTTTATCATGGATTTAATGCGTTTTTAAATATTAATTTGTTAATATTTTTAGCAATGATATTTTGATAGAAAATATTACGTTTCCTCAAAATGTCATTGCTTAATTCTCAAAGTGATTTCAATTATATTTTCTTCAAGATTTTTTTTATTCGTTCCCATGCGTCAATTTTTGCTTGCTTGTTTTCTGCGCTTCCTGTTGGGTCGTCGCCGCTACGCATGAAGGCATGACCTGCGCCCTTGTAAATTTCGTATTGGTATTTCTTTTTTGCGGCTTTCATCAATTCTTCTGTTTTAGGAATTACGGCATTGATGCGCTGGTCGTTTTCAGCATAAAATCCATATACAGGAACTTTGATACGCGCAATGTCTTCCGCTTTTTCTGGCGAACCTCCATAAAAAACCATTGCCGCCTTGATGTTTGCATTGTTGGTGGCACTGCGAAAACACTGGCTACCCCCCCAGCAAAAGCCCATCACCACAGTTTTTCCATTGCAAGAAGGCACTTTGGCGATGTAAGCCTGCACTGCGTTCAGGTCGCTTGTTACCTGAGCAGGTTTGAGTTGCGAGAGCGCGTTGCGTGCCGAATCTGAGTTCACAAAGTCGCTGGTGCGCTTTATATCAGCACTGAATCCTGAAAGCAAATCGGGCGCAATCGCAATATAACCTTCAGCGGCAAGCTGGTCGGTAAGGCTTCGTACCCAATCAGTTAGCCCACGATTTTCATGGATAACCACGACTGCCAGCGTATTTTTGGCTTTCTCAGGATACGCCACAAAGCAATGCACTATCCTGTCGCCATATTTGACCTCCACCCATTCGTGATGACGAGGCGATTTTTCTAACTGCGCTATCGCAAAATCTTGGGCAAAAAGTGCGTTTGTCAAAGAAAATAAGGCAATAACCAAAGTAATTCGTAAAATAATTTTTTTCATAAAATGTTGGTTTATAGTTTATTGGCAAAAAATAACTTCAAATACTGTTTTCAAATCAAAAGCAATCTCCACACCGCGCATATCAGCAACAAAATCAAGGCAAATGGAGTCAAATATTTCCAACAAAGCGTCATCAGTTGGTCTACGCGGAGGCGCGGGTAAGTCCAGCGCAATAACATTTGCACAAAAATAAGTAAAAAAACTTTTAAAAATAGCCAAAAAATGCCCCAAACAAAGCCTGTTGTATAAGTGGCTAACTTGAACTGTCCCCAGTTTGGCAGTGGTGTATTCCAGCTTCCCAAAAACAAAATACTTGCTAAAAAGCTGACTAAGAGCATCATACCATATTCAGAAAGCATCAAAAAAGCCCACCGCAAGCCCGAATATTCAGTTTGAAAACCTGCGACCAATTCCGATTCGGCTTCGGGCAGGTCAAAGGGCGTGCGGTTACATTCTGCCAAGCTCGCGATGAAAAAAATGATAAATGCAAAAAATAGCGCAGGCACGCGCATGATGTTCCAAGTAAAAATACCTCCCCATTCTGTAACTTCTATCCACCGCAAGCCCAAAAGGTAGCTTTTTTCGTCAGTAGTATTCAAAATGCCTTGCTGAAAACTAATTTCCTGCAAATCAAGCGTTTGAGTAGTGATAATTACACAAATAACAGACAGACCCAAGGGAATTTCGTAGGAAATAATCTGCGCTACAGCCCGAATCGCACCGTACATGGAAAACTTGTTGTTTGAACCCCAGCCCGCCATGAGCAAGCCGATAATATCCAAAGAAATAAAGGTGAGTAAATAAAAAATGCCTACCTGCGCGCCCGAACCTACCAAATCGGTAGAAAGTGGAATGACCGCAAAACCTGCAAATACTGCCGTATAAACGACAAAAGGCGCAGACAAAAACAAAATTCTATCCACAGAAAGCGGTACAATGTCTTCTTTTTGAAGCAGTTTGAGAATATCAGCAAAGGTCTGCAACAAGCCGTAATGCCCTACTTCCATCGGACCCAAGCGGTCTTGGACAAAGGCAGAAACTTTGCGCTCCGCATAGACTCCTATCAGCGCAAAAAGAGGAATAAATAAGAGAAAAAAAATGAAGTTTATCAATTTGATTTACAGATATATTGGGGGGTTACTTTTGCTGACGTTCAATCATTGCTTCAATATATTTTTTGCACTTTTTCAAGATTTTGACAATGGTAATCAAATCATCTTTTTCCACTGCCAAGTAAGGCTTTGAAACGGCATATTCTCTTTCATTTAGCATCACAAACATCCACTCAGTTCCAATTACATAAATTCCATAAATATATTGATTCTCAATAATATTTAATCTCTGTCCCACCAACATAGCCGCCAAAAGTTGCCCCAGTGGGTCATTTTTACCTTTCATTCTTGGTTTGTATTCGTTAAACAAGAAAAAAGGCTGCTTCGGTTTTTGCTTTCCTGCCGAAACGACTAACTCCACTCTGCCAGAAAGTTCGACTAATTCTTTATTTATACTCTCTAACTGTGCAGTCATCTGCCTTTGTGTGAAGGTTTTATATTTTTTATAATCTTTGGAAAAAAGATGTACTATCTCAATCAGAGGAATATTGAAAAAAGATTTCAACTCATCTTCCTGCCAATCTTTATAATTTGCTTCCAATCTCTCCTGTAACTCATCTATTCTTTCCTGCTCTTTTTTTGAGATTTCTTCGTCTGCACTGAGCCAATCAGTGAGCCATACAGGTTTTTCCACCGAGTAGATGCCAAACATATCCTCTAACTCTTCGTATTCACAGTGTTCAAAACTAAGTTTCATGGTCAAAAAGTTTGATTTTAAACAAAGTTACAAAAAACGTCCTGCAATTTTGCTTTTTTCAGTCAAAAAAACTGTTTTTGTTTAATCTTGCGTTAGGACTGCTTATAAATGAGGAGATTCTTAAAAAAAGTATCAAATTTATTGATTAAAATATTGAAAATCAATTTTTTAATTATTGATTACTCATCAATTTTATAAACTAAATTTGGTGTAAGGTGGTGAATATCTGCAAAATTCTTTGAAATCATCTCCTACTAAGATACTGATAATGAAGTGTTTAATAATTATGCTTTATGTTAGCAGTTTCAAATATTATTTTAGCACATTTGAAAAAGCAATAAATCTCTTTGGGCAAGCTACGCAGATGAAACCATAAAAAAAAGGCTAAAATTCGTTTCTTTTCATATTTTTGTAGGAAAATTATTTGAAAACAACAATGACAAAAATTAGCCATTTATTTTTTCTATTTTTTATTTCTGTTTTCTTTGTCAGTTGCAACGTAGCTGATAAGCAAGCTGTTGATAATCAGGCAAAAAACAATATCATTGATAGCCTCAGCGCGACTACACCCTCAGCAATGAAAACCATTCTTTTTTTTGGAAATAGCCTCACCGCAGGCTACGGCTTGGAATTGCCAGAGGCGTTTCCAGCCCTGATTCAAGCAAAAATAGATTCGCTAAAACTGCCCTACAAAGTAATTAATGCAGGATTAAGCGGAGAAACCACAGGCGGGGGCAATACGCGCATAGACTGGATGCTCAATCAGAAAATAGACATTCTTATTATAGAACTGGGCGGCAATGACGGGCTTCGTGGCATCAGTCCCGCACTGACGCTTACCAATCTTCAATCTATGATAGATAAGGCAAAGAAAAAATATCCTGACATCAAAATTATATTGGCGGGCATGGAAGCTCCGCCCAATATGGGGGAAAAGTTTACCACTGATTTTCGCAGTATTTACAAGGAATTAGCAGAAAAAAACCAAGTTGGGCTGATTCCTTTCCTACTCGAAACGGTGGGTGGCGACCCCAAGCTAAACCTGCCTGACGGGATTCACCCCACCGCCAAAGGGCATCAAATCGTAGCAGAAACGGTGTGGAAAACCTTGAAAACGGTGCTTGAAGGGCAATAGAGTTTTGTCCGAAAATTGACAGTTACTGTCCGATTTCGGACAAATTAGTTTTATTATTAAAGCGTAACCATTTAATTATCAACTAT
Organism: Cytophagales bacterium; assembly: GCA_013298985.1. GTDB lineage: Bacteria > Bacteroidota > Bacteroidia > Cytophagales > Thermoflexibacteraceae > Thermoflexibacter. The sequence continues at coordinate 4,282 of JAAFJS010000153.1, read as the reverse complement.
TTAAAAAATGGTATATTTATTGAAAGTCATATACTCAGAAGACAGCTTTTAGTAGTTTATTTCTTTAACCACTATACAAATTTTGAGTACATAGTTTTTCTAAATCAGACGGGTTTAGAGAATCTATGTACTTTTTTTATTACTTTTGTAGCGTTTAGCACAAATAATCAGTTTAAAATATTGAATATCAAATAAAACCATGACCACAATCAATCAATACATCAATACCCACAAAGAGAGATTCTTGGACGAACTCTTTGATTTGCTCAGATTTCCTTCGGTAAGTACAGACAAAAAGTTCAAAGACGATATTTTAAAAACAGCTAACTTCCTCAAAGACAAATTAGTAGCCGCAGGCGCAGACAAAGTAGAAGTTTGCCCCACTAACGGTAATCCTATCGTTTATGGTGAAAAAATAGTGGGCGAAAATCTGCCTACTGTATTGGTTTATGGGCATTATGATGTCCAACCTGCTGACCCTGAGCATCTTTGGCTTACTCCTCCCTTCGAGCCTACGGTCAGGGACGGCAATATCTATGCGCGTGGTGCTTGCGACGACAAGGGGCAGGTGTATATGCACATCAAGGCGTTTGAATACATGATGGCAAGCGAGCAAGTGCCTTGTAATGTGAAGTTTATGCTCGAAGGCGAGGAAGAAATAGGTTCAGTACACTTGGCTGATTTTGTACGCACAAACAAAGAAAAATTGACCGCAGACGTAATCCTAATTTCAGATACCAGCATGATAGCCAATGAGATACCTTCTATGGCTACGGGTTTGCGCGGGCTTTCTTACATGGAAGTTGAGGTTACTGGCGCAAACAGAGATTTACATTCGGGCGTGTATGGTGGCGCAGTCGAGAATCCTATCAATGTGCTTTGCGAGATGATTGCCTCTTTGAAAGATAAAAACGGCAAAATTACCATTCCTCATTTTTATGACAAAGTAGAAGAATTGAGTACCTTAGAACGCCAACTGATGTCAGAAATTCCATTTAGTTTGGACGATTACAAAAAAGAATTGGACATTGCCGAAGTGTCTGGCGAACAAGGATATAGCACCGTAGAGCGCGCCTCTACTCGCCCCACGCTGGACGTAAACGGTATCTGGGGAGGCTACACAGGCGAAGGCGCAAAAACAGTATTGCCCTCAAAGGCTTATGCCAAAATCTCCATGCGCTTAGTGCCTCACCAAGATTCAGAGGAAATTTCACAGCTTTTTGCCAAACATTTCGAGTCCATCGCACCCAAAACGGTCAAAGTCAAGGTGAGTTTTCACCACGGCGGCGAGCCTGTGGTGGTTTCCATAGATTCTGTAGCCTACAAAGCCGCCGAACGCGCCTACGAAACTACTTTTGGCAGGAAACCAATCCCCAAGCGCGAAGGCGGCAGTATTCCTATTGTAGCCATGTTCAAAAAAGAACTCGGTTTGGATTCCTTGCTCATGGGCTTTGGCTTGGATTCGGACGCAATCCACTCCCCCAACGAGCATTATGGTATTTTCAACTACCTCAAAGGCATTGAAACTATCCCTTATTTTTATCAGTATTATGCACAAATGAGCAAGTAGGTGAGTACACACGAACGAAAAATTAAAAAATAAATTTGAACGCCAAATGATAGAGGTAAAAACGGATATTTTTGGGTGGATTGCAAGGGAAATATTATTTTTAAAATTAAAAACTTAAATTATATGGCGGCTACAATACAAGAACTAATAAAAAAGGGGTTTTCAATTCATTTTAAAGGACTATCACCTGCGTTTAAACAAAAAATAGGAATTATTGCATACCATTTTGGCAGTCTTGATAGTTTTTTGAGTGCTACAAAAGAAGATTTTGAAAATATTAGCTTTATAGGAGGAGAAAAACCTGTAAAATTGACTGAAATAGATTTTGAAAAGATACAAAACTTTCAACAAAGTGGTTTACTTGACAGTAAATTAAGCATACAGGAAAACTTTGTAAAAATATTGATAACTGAATTTGTTAATCGTCAGTTACAAATGATTGAAAGTTTGGAATTGGAAACCTTAAACATCAATCCAATTTTGGCGGGTGCATTGAATTTGGATAATGAAAAAGACTTAATTCGCTATTATGTCTATCAGGCTATCTCTCGTAGTGTAGTAACTTCTGTGGGCTTTTTAGTGCAAAACTTGATTTTATATGCAAGTGAGTATGTACACGAAGGCAAAGATGACGAACTTGGCGAACAAACTAAGTGGGATATTGTTGTTGAGAAAATCAATGAAGTAAAAGCCTATTTGGAAATTAAAAGTGGGACAAATGATGTGAATAAAGCACAAATGCACCACTATAAACACGAAATGGAGTTAATAGAAAGTCAAGGTTTTCGAGCTTTTATAGGTGAAACTTACGGAAAAAGAAATGACAAAACCGTTACACACGGTTTAATGAAACAATATTTGCCCGATTGGGAAAAACGCACTTTAATAGGCAAAGAACTTTGGATTTTTATAACTAATGATGAAAATTATCATCAAAAACTGGTTGAAATGTTACTAAGTGCATCAAAGCAAATATTAGATAATGAAACAATTATTGATAAAATAGAAAATAAAATAAAACCAATTCTGTCTAATTTTCGTCTAAAATACATTTCTTACGACCAGTTTTTAAAATCATTATGGTAGAAAACACGATAAATTACAATGTTGTATCGATATTTTCAGGTGCAATGGGTTTGGACTTAGGGCTTGAAAAAGCAGGTCTAAATGTTACTGTTTGTGTAGAAATGGACAAATTAGCTTGCCAAACTATTCGAGCAAATTCTCAAATTCCTATTATTGAAAATGATATTAACAAAATTACAACAGAGGAAATATTAACTGCCGCAAATTTATCAAAAAAAGATATTTTTGCAGTAGTTGGCGGTCCGCCTTGTCAAGCATTTAGCACTGCAGGCAAAAGACTTTCTTTACAAGATTTTCGGGGTAATGCTATTATTAGGTACTTACAAATTATTGAAGAAATTAGTCCTGAATGTTTTATTTTAGAAAATGTAAGAGGAATTTTATCAACACCATTAAATGTAGTGCCTTTAGAATATGAAAATGAATATAGTCATATTGTAGAAATGCAAGGTAGTATTATGTATTTTCTTTGGAATGAATTTAGAAAATTAGGTTATCATCTAAGTTTTACATTGTTTAATAGTGCAAATTATGGTGTTCCGCAAGCAAGAGAAAGGGTAATTATTTTTGGAAGTAAGAAAGGGAGAATACCTTTGCCAAATCCTACGCATAGCCAAACAGGAAAAGAAACAGGTAAAAAATGGACTCCCTTGAAAGAGGTTTTTGAAGGACTTGAAAATGTTGAACATAATTATTTAGAAATCCCGCAAAGAATAAAAAAATATTTAAATTATCTAAGCGAAGGGCAAAATTGGCGTGATTTACCCATAGAGATTCAAAAAGAAGCAATGGGAAATTCTTTTGAATTAATTGGTGGGAAAACAGGTTTTTTTAGACGTTTATCCTTTTCCGAACCTTCACCTACCTTGCTTACAAGTCCAATAATGAATGCTACTTTATTAGCACACCCAACAGAAATGCGTGCTTTATCTGTTCAGGAGTATGCTCGTATTCAGCAATTTCCTGATAGTTGGAAATTTCAGGGTAAACTTACAGATATTTATAAGCAAATAGGTAATGCTGTTCCTGTAGGTTTGGGTTATGTAGCGGGGAAAACATTAATAGATTTTCACGAAAATAATTACGACCCCAAAAGAGAAAAAAGTAATCAAATACCTTATTCAAGATACTTAGATTGTAGTGATTTTGAGTTTATTCCAAAATTTAAAAATCAAATTACACAAAAAGAACAAGCAAAAGTTAGTTTGTTTTAGTTTTGGAAGGCATTTATTAATAAACTTTTAGCGTTTAAATACTTTATTTACAGATATTTAATAAAAACCCAAAACCATAATACACCTGTGTTTTCAAGTAATATTTCAAATTGATTAAGTTGGAAAATAGACGGAGATATTCTGCTAAGTAATTCATTTGAAAGAAGTCTAACAGAAATCTAACAAACTCATTTTCTCAAAATTTAATAAAACTAAAAGCGTATAAAACGGTTTGCTCAAACCGTTTTATACGCTTTTCTTCGTCATTAGTCTATTTTTTTAAGATTTCTCGCACACCTTTTTGAGGTTTGCCAAGCCCCTATCATTGACTTTTTGGATTTCATCTTTCAAGCCCATGAGCATACCTATCACATTCATAGGCATAGGCATTGCCGTTTCAAACTCATAGACG
>JAAFJS010000152.1 GCA_013298985.1 Cytophagales bacterium | reverse complement strand
TTATCACATTAACCCCACAGGCAAATTTGTGATTGGTGGACCACATGGAGATTCGGGGCTGACAGGGCGCAAAATTATTGTGGATACTTACGGAGGCAAGGGCGCACATGGTGGCGGTGCTTTTTCGGGCAAAGACCCTTCCAAAGTAGATAGAAGTGCGGCTTATGCGGCACGCCATATCGCCAAAAATATGGTCGCAGCGGGTATTGCTGACGAGATATTGGTGCAAGTTGCCTACGCTATTGGTGTAGCAAAACCTGTTTCACTCAATATTAATACGTATGGCACTTCCAAAGTAAATATGAAGGACAGCGAAATTGCTAAGGTAATCAATGGACTTTTTGATATGCGCCCCAAAGCAATCGTAGATAGACTTGGCTTGAAAAATCCCATTTTCTTACCTACAGCCGCTTACGGACACATGGGCAGAGAGCCGTACAAGCAAGAAGTAGAAATGTTCCGAGTAGAAGTACGTGAAACTGGTGGCGCAAAAGAGGAAATTCGCCGTCGTGAGAAAAAGACCGTAGAATTTTTTACTTGGGAAAAGCTGGATTATGTAGATAAAATCAAAGCCGCTTTTAATTTGAAATAAATAGTCTTAAATAAAAAAGGAGAAAACTTAATATAAGTTTTCTCCTTTTTTATTTTATCATTAATCTAAGCAATTACTTCACAATGATTGCCACGTACTTATTTTTCCAAAAAGCTTGAGCATTCGTGATTTTCAAGGTTACGTTTCCACCATTTTCTTCTAAGGAAAAGCTGCTGGCAGGGCGTTCGGGAATAATCTCAATGCGTTTTGCCTTGTACTGACCCACAGGAATTTCACTTACCGTCCGCATATCAATCTTAGTAAAGTTTTCGTCAGTGAGGTTTTCGTTTAGCTCTTTGATGTTGCCAAAAAGACCTCTTTTGTCAATAATGCCGCGCTCACTTAATTCTTTTTTCGTACCAATCGCATAGAAAACCGCACTCATCACATCTTCTGTTTGTGTAAGTTTTTCAGTTACTTGGGTTTTTTCAGTTTCAGTAGTGGCATATTTGGATTTCCATCCTTCTACTTCTTGCTGTAAACCAGAGATTTGCACTTGCAGGTCGCCAATGTACTTGTCTTTATCGCCAATGGTTTTTTGGAGTTCATCTACCATTTTCTTCACCAAAGCATTTTCTTTGGTTGCTTTTTTCAACTGCGATTGCAAAGAGGCGATTTTGCGCTGGTTCTCAGCATTGAGTTTTTCCATTTCTGCAAAACTTTGGTCAATGTTTAATCCGCCTTCTGCGCCACTTACCGAGCCAGCACGCATACGCGAGGACATCTGGCGGATACGTTCCTCACGCGCACGCATGGAATCCAAGTTTACATACAATTCGTTCATTTCGTTGGTGATACTCTGCACATACAAGCTGTCCTTCCTTGCTTGGGCGGTGAGTTCTTCGTTTTGCAAGCGAAGTTTATCAGTTTCGGCAGTATTACCGCTACAACTTGCTAATGCACAAACACTTACAAAAGCAAGGACTTTAAAAATATTTTTCATTTTTGAGTTAGGATTTATAAATATGAAATAAAAAATTAACAAATCAGAGGCGTGAATGGTTGAAAAAATCAATTTCCAAGCCTTACAAAAAAACTTCAAATCAAAAACTTTCAATTTTTTTACAAATATAAAATAAGAAACGCAACAAATTCAAAGTTATTACAAATTGATATTTGTAAAAATTTCTTGCTTTCATTATAATTTATCATTTTTGTTATTTCTAAGCAGTAATAAGTAATTATAAATTATGAGTGATGAGTAATAAGTTGTAAATTAATTGCAGCAGCAAACCGTACAAAATACTAATAATCAATATTTTATCTAATAATTATAGTATAAACTAAGTTTGTGTTTTACTTAAGTATAACAACAAAAATAATTTTTCCTACACTCCTTTAGGAGTTTGATGTTGGTAGAAATAGTAATTGTGATGCTCACAAACTCCGTTAGGAGTTTGATGTTGGTAGAAATAGTAATTGTGATGCTTACAAACTCCGTTAGGAGTTTGATGTTGGTAGAAATAGTAATTGTGATGCTTACAAACTCCGTTAGGAGTTTGATGTTGGTAGAAATAGTAATTGTGATGCTCACAAACTCCGTTAGGAGTTTGATATTCAATTTTTATGCAACTCCTAATTAATATTCAAGAATAAACCGTTCTTTGGAAAACGACTCACACTGTTAGCATTTTCCTACCCTGTTAGTGGTCAAAGACTCCTTAGTGGAACTGCTAACAGTGGTTTGAGAACGATTATTTTATGAAAGCCAATAAGGAGTAGCAATACATTTGTATCGTTTTTCCACTACCAACATAACATTTAACACCTACGGTGTATTTAACAAGAATGTTTATTTTTGTTGAACTACTTAGAGTAAGCTATCATTAATTTTATTTTTTTTAATTTCTTTATCATGCTATCTACTAACTACTACTAAATTCTAACTACTATTCATAAAATCCATTACTCACAAACAGATAACCCATCATTAACAATGTATAACTTATTAAAAGGTAAAAAAGGTATCATTACAGGTGCGCTGGACGAAAACTCTATCGCGTGGCGTGTAGCCCTCAAAGCAAAGGAGGAAGGCGCAAGTTTTATCCTTACCAACGCCCCTATCGCCCTTAGAATGGGCAAAATCAAGCAGTTAGCGGACGAGTGCGGCACGATAGTCATTCCTGCGGACGCGACATTGATAGAAGATTTGGAAAAAATGTACCAACAATCTATGGAGCATCTGGGCGGCAAAGTCGACTTTGTATTGCACTCTATCGGCATGAGTCCCAATGTTCGCAAGGATAAACCCTACAATGACCTGAACTACGAGTGGTTTTTGAAGGCATTGGATATTTCTGCACTTTCTTTCCACAAAATGATGCAAGTGGGCGAAAAGTTGGACGCTTTTAATGAGCAGGCATCTATTGTCGCGCTGACTTATATCGCCGCACAGCGCACTTACCCAGATTATAGGGACATGGCGCAGGCAAAATCAATGCTCGAATCCATCGCGCGTAGCTACGGGTACGTACTCGGTAAGTCCAAGAAAATCAGGGTCAATACCATTTCGCAGTCGCCCACACCTACTACCGCAGGTACAGGCATTTCGGGATTTGATGTGTTCCTTGATTATGCAGAAAAAATGTCGCCTTTGGGCAACGCCACTGCTGACGAATGTGCCAATTATGTGGTCGCATTATTCTCTGATTTGATGTCCAAAGTTACCATGCAAAATCTCTATCATGACGGCGGATTCTCGTCTATGGGCATCAGCGAGGCTATCATTGAGCAGTTTCAAAAATAAGAGAAATTTTTTTTTCAACGATTGCCAAGGTTTTTCAACCATTGGCAACGTTGATGTCTTTTACTGCTACTCTACCTCTGTAACCTTGACCGCAGAGCCTGCTCGAATCTGCAAAATCCCAGAGGTGATGACTGTATCGCCAATGTGGAGTCCTTCTGTTATCTGAATTTTGCTTTCTGTGCGCGTGCCTGTGGTTACATTCACGCTTTCCGCTTTGCCCGATTTGAGCAAAAAAACTTTCATTTGGTTCAGTTCGGGAATCAATGCTTCGGTAGGAATGAGGTTCGCTTTCTCGATTTTGCTCAGTACGATATTGATGTTAGCAAAAGCACCAGGGAGAATTTCTCTTTCTTGATTGCTGGAAGTGGCTCTGACCTGAATAGTGCGCGTTGACGCGTCTATTTTTGGCTCGACTGCATAGACAACTCCTTGATACTGTTTTGATTCGTTGCCTGCCACCGTAAAATTGATGGCAATGCCCTTGCGTATTTTACCCATATATTTTTCAGGAACGGCAAAATTGATTTTGACAACGCTAATGTCAATCAAATCAGCTACTTTGGCGGCAGGATTGACGTAGCTACCTTCGCTTACGTAGCGCAAACCAATCCGCCCGCTAAAAGGTGCGGTGAGCTTGGTCTGGTCGATGCGCGACTTGATGGCATCAATCTGCGCTATCTGCCTGTTGAGGTCTGCATTGAGCAACTCAAATTCTTCATCGCTAATGCCGTCGCGCTCTTTGAGTTTGTCATTTCTTGCTTTTTTCTTTTCCAAAAACTCTTTTTGAATAACGGCTTGTTTGAGCTGTGCCTGCAATTCAGCATCATTCAAGGTAAGTAACAGTTGCCCTTTGCTGACGTTTGTACCTTCCTCAAAGTAAATTTTGGTGATTTTTCCTGCGGTTTCACACGCCAGCGAAACTTCCTCATTGGAGGCTATCGAGCCTACCGCCGTAATGCGGTCTTCTAAAACCTCTTCCTTGACGATGTATGCCTTGATAGCTTGTGGTGGTGTGCTTTTGGGTGCAGTACCCGTTTTTGCTTGCTCTTCTTTGTTATTTTTGGGTGAAAACCAGCCCGCCTGAAATGCAAAACCGAGCAAGAGAATTAGACCAATGACGATGAGAGAAATAATGCGTATGTTTTTTTTCATATCTGTTTTAAAAAAAAAGTCAAAAAAATATGCCAGTTGGGTTGATATGAGAGGCTTGCCACTCCCCTACCCTACCCTATTGATAAGAAGGAAAATTGGCTAACAAAATTATAAATTTGAGCAAAGATAGTTTTTATCTTTCATTTTTACTTTTATTTCCTCAATTTTTAAAACTTACAACCTAATGGTCTTATAAAGATTAAGTTTCGTGCCTAATAGCACTTAAAACCTCATCAGCCTTATCTATTTTTTTCGCCATTCTTCAGGTTGTGAACGCCACTCTTGGAGGGAAGCCATATCGCCTTCGGAAATATAATCGTGGGCTACTGCCTCCACCAAAAGCGCAGAATAATTACTCAGTGAATAAAAAGGCACTTGGTCTTGCTCAAAAGCCAGCTTTGCCAAGTCAAATCCATAATCGAAAATCGCCACCAAGCCCTGCACTTGCATATTTGCCTCTCGCAGTGCCTTGACCACTTTGAGGCTACTACCACCCGTCGAAATCAAATCTTCTATCACTACAACTTTCTGATTTTCAGTGGCTTTACCTTCTATCAGGTTTGCCATTCCATGCTCTTTGGGCTTTGCGCGCACATACAAATAAGGCAGTTCGAGCAAGTCAGCCACCAATGCACCTTGTGGAATCCCTGCCGTTGCTACACCTGCAATCGCCTCTACCCCAGAATATTGCGCCCTGATGAGGTTTGCCAATTCATGTTTGATAAACGTGCGTACTTCTGGAAAAGAAAGTGTTATCCTATTGTCGCAGTAAATTGGGGAAAACCAGCCCGAAGACCACGTAAAAGGTGTATCAGGACTTAGCCTAACCGCACCCACTTCCAACAACATTTTTGCTATTTTCTTAGCTACTTGATTCATAATTAGTTCGTTAAATTATTGATAGTCAAATAAATTTTCTTTTTTTAATGCCATTTTTTTAGCTATTATTTTTTTCATGAGTAGTGTAATGTCATAGCTAAATCGGTGTGCGCGCCAGCTACTCGTATTGCTCACAAAAACCCAGCTAATGCCATTTTTCTGCCTTGCCATCACTGCTTGCGTACCCACCAAGCTGCCTGTGCGTAACCAAATTTCTTCATTGCACGCCCGCCAACCAATCGTGCGCGTAGAATCTTGCTGATTGGTCATCTGCTCAATGGTTTTCAGCGAAAGTATGTCCTTTTTTTGGGGGAAACCGTCTATGTGGGTCAAAAACTTCAATAAATCTTTGGGCGTGGCTATCCAGCCTCCCGCAGGCGCAAGTGTTTCAATATCAATGCCGTAAGGTCTGGAAATCTTGTCTTCTAAGCCATCAAAGGCAGGGCGAGCTTTTGCGCCAAAATGTTCGTAATAAGTAGTTTCTAAGGGTGCTTTGTTTTTCAAATAGTTTTTTGCCAACTGTATATCATTGATTTCCAAAGGATTCAAAACTTCTGTTTTTATAAAGCCTTCATAGTTTTTACCTGTTTTTCTTTCTATGATTCGCCCAAGCAAGCAGTAGCCAAAGTTAGAATAGTCAAAAAATGTCCCTGCTTCTGCCATCATTTTTTGTGAAAGCATAAATTTGGTAATCATATCTAAGCTGATGGGCGGCTTCACTTTCATAGCCTCAGCAATTTCCAATGGAATAAACATTGGGTCAGTACGAAATTTGTTTTTCCAACCGCTTGTGTGCATGAGCAAATGTTTGACTTCTATCTGCAAAGCCCTTGCATCTTTGATTTGTGTATATTCGTTCAGAATTCCACCTTCCCCAAAAACTTTGTCCGTCAGCTTTAATTTGTTTTCTTCTATCATTTTCATCACTGCTGTTGCGGTAATGAGCTTGGAAATGCTGGCAATCCGAAACAAGTGATGAGGTGTAACTTCCTCATTAGTAGCTACATCTGCAAAACCAAAACCTTTGGCATAGGCTAATTTTTCATGAACTGAAATGGCGATGGAAACGCCTTTTAAGCTCCACTGCTTCATAAATGCCTGCACCAGCGTATCAATTTTGCCCGAACCAAGTGAATCGGAATGATGATTGAGTAAGTATGGTTTTCTAACGATTGGTTTTGTAATTGCCTGATTTTCAGCACAGGCGCAAAGAGAGAAAACCATTGGGATTAGCCCCACGAAGAGCATAAAAAAATGAAAGCGGGGAAGTATCTTTTTTCTCCAAAAGAGTTTGATACTTCCCAGCTTTTGGTATAGGAAGCTATACGGAGAAACTTTCGCCACACCCGCACGTACGCGAAGCATTAGGATTAATAAATTGGAAGCCTTTACCATTCAAACCATCAGAAAAATCTAAAATTGTGCCTGCTAAGTAAAGTAAACTTTTCTTATCTACCATAATTTTTACGCCTTTGTCTTCAAAAATTTTATCCGTTGGCGTAGTAGCTTCGTCAAAATCAAGGTCATACATCAAGCCAGAGCAACCTCCACCTTTGACGGAAACACGTATATTGTGATTTTCCGTTTTGCCTTCATCATTGCGAAGTTCTACAATTTTATTTTTTGCTTTATCTGTTATGCTAATCATATCAATCGTAAATCGTTTCAGTTATGAGTCTGTAAAATAGTAATTTGAAAACTAATTTGAGGTGGTTTTAGTTCACATTTACTTTAATTTTCTGATTTCAGCAGTGGCGTAGTTTTTTTGTGGGTCTGTAACGCCCAAGCTGATAAATTGCTGATAATGAGCAATCGCCTCACTTTTCTTTTTCATATCGCGGTACAAATCTCCCAAATTTACATAGACTGATTTGCGCTGGGGAAAGTTTTTTTTGCACTCCACCAATATTTTTTCTGCCTCTGCGTACATTTTGAGTTTCCAGTAGGCAAAGCCCAAATTATTGAGCATTTCTTGGGGATTTCCAGCCTTGGGGAACGCACCATGCCGCCATTCTCCATACAAATCTTCCCAAATCAAAATTGCCTCTTGCGTTTTTCCTGCATTGAGCAGAGCCAACGCCTTCTGGTTCAATAGATTGCGCTCTTTGCCTGTGCTTGCCTCTAAGCCTGTATCTTCTGTTCCTAACTTTTGAATGACGATTTGTCCATTTTGAAACAGGATTTCTGTAGCGCAATTACTTCGTTCTGTGGCAGGTGCGTAGTATTGAATAAGTGTAATTTTGTTGCCCACGAGTTTGTAATCTTTCTCTTCGAGAGAGCCTAAGCCACCACAAAAATTGGGTTCGTAATATTTATCAGCCCCTAACTGTGCGTTTACAGCAGTGGTCAGTTTTTCATTGACAGCCTTATTTACCATATCATAGACAAAAATTTTGGCAGAGGTTCGGTCAGCTTTGTCAGGCGACCAAAGTTCTTGCTCCTCTGTGCGCTCGACCACGATAAAGGCAAGCCAGTAATTGGACTGGGGCAGGTTCAAGGCACGAGCAGTCAGCAGTTTTTTGCCTTTGATGAAGCTGCTATAAGATGTCTGGCTGGCAAGCAACCCAAAATGAAAATTGGGTTGCTGGGCAAACAGTGATGAAACAAAAAGTGAAAATATAAAAAAGAAAAGTGATAATAGAATGAAAGTTTTAATATGTAATAATTTCATTTTCAATAAATTAAAAAAAACAACTATTTGTAACTGTCAGCAGGGCTTATAACTATTGCCAAACGTTCCACTTCGGGTTTCAACTGTTGTCGAAGTTTTGGGTTACTTTACGATAAAAATAAAATCGCTACCAGGCTCATTTTCACCAAATTCGCCAGTGCGAGGCTCTGGACTGAGTGCCTCAACTTGTGAGATGATTTCGCCAATGGTGAGGATTCCATCATTGCCGCCAAAGCCACGCAATGCCTCTAACAGCCTGCGTGCAAAGGGGGAGTGCATACCTGGGCGACCATCAGAAACATACTCTTTCCCTCCCGAAGTAAGAAAACGGCGTGTTTTGAAGCGTAATTTGCGGGCAATAAATTCATGTTTGGAGATATTGTCGTACTCCGTCGCCCCGCCCCGCTTCGCTACCAAGGGGTCAAAAGTGCCACCAAAACAAACGTCCATCACCAAGAAAATATGCTTACATTTGATATTATTGATATTGCTTCTCAGCATATTATGTGAAATAAAACTTGCGCCACTTTCGTCTTCTTTTTTACTGTCTTTTGCCACCAAAAAACCTTCGTTAAACACCTCGTCAAAATGTCCATGCCCTGCCACAAAGATAAAAAGCTGGTCATTAGGCTCGTAAGTTTTCTTGGCATATTCGCGCAGTTTTACCAAAATTTGCTCTTTTTTGGCATTGGTAACGAGGTCAGTTTCAAATTTATATGAAGTTTTTAACTCCTCAGCGACTTTTTTTGCGTCATTGACAGGGTTATTTAGTTTTTCCCATTCGTCATAGTCGTCAGTACCTATGAGCAAGGCATAATTTTTTCCATTGGTCGAGGTCGTTTCTTTGGGTGCGGCTACCACTTCCTTTACGGGGCGTTCCACCATAAAACTTTGCTCTGCCCTATTTCCTTTGAGGTCAAAAGCGATGACTGTAATTTGGTTTTTGCCTTGACCCAGCGGCAGTTGCAAGTCAAACTCACCATTGGGGCGCACTTGGGCATTGTTGCCATTGACGATAACTTCCTTGATGCCACTTTCGTCTTGGGCAACGCCAGCAACTGTTACGTTTTCATCTAAGCGCACTACGCCAATCCCGCGAGTTTCTGACAAATTGGGCGAAGTAATAGCAATTCTGGGCGGATTTTTGTCAGAAAGTCTGGCGTTTTTTTCGTCTAAGGTTTTCTGTACCAGCTTTTTATTATCAAGCACTACCGAATATTCGGGGTCTATTTCCAGAGCCTTGTCAAAGTCTTTGATAGCACCTTCGAGCATATTGAGTTTGATTTTGGTTTGCCCGCGTAGGTAATAGGTCGATTTGTCAATGCCCATGTCCAGTGCCACATTAAAATCATCTAAGGCAGACAAATATTTTTCCATGCGAAACTTCACCCAGCCACGATTTTCATACGCCTGACGGTAGTTTCGGTCAAGGCTAATGGCATTGGTATAATTTTCAATGGCTTTCTGATAATCTCCTTTTTCGCTTGCGCGATAGCCTGCATTGAAATAATCTTGGGCAGAAACTTCGGCAACTTCGGCGACTCCTGTGCTTTGTTGCTGCTGGTTAAGGCTGTCCAGCAATACTTTGAGCGCATTTTTATTATCTTTGGCAACCTCGTAGGCAGGGTCAATCGCCAATGCCTTGTCATAGTAAGCCATTGCCTCGTCGCGCTGGTTTAGTTTTTCTTTTGTAACGGCTATATTGTTGTAACACAGCTTATTATCAGCATCAAGTTTGATTTCTGCCAAATAATCTTCGAGGGCTTTTTCATAATCGCCAAGGTTATAGCGCGCATAGCCTCTGCTCATGTACGCATTTTTGTAGTCTTTTTCTAAGTCTATCAACTTGCTGAAATCACGAATCGCCTCATTATTTTTTCCCAAACCTATGTAACACCAGCCGCGATTGTAGTACGCCTCAATCAAAAATTCATTGAGTTTGAGGGCAAGCGAGTAATTTTCCACTGCTTTGTCTAAGTCATTTTGCTCTCCCGCCTGAAATGCCTTCTCGAAATAGTCTTCGGCTGTCTGGGCAGAGGCAAGCAAGGGCATACAAAGTAAGATAAAAAGAGCAAGTCGTATTAGTTGAAAATCAATGAGATAACGCATATTTAATGGTAAATTTTTATTTTTGTAATTAAAAAAATAAATACATTACAACTGTCGGCAAAGTCTATGAAAATTTAATAACAAATTCTATGACAATCTTTTAATTATCTTTTAAAATATACCTTAAAAGTAGTTCCTACCCCAACTTCACTTTCTACTTCAATTTTTCCATTCAAAGATTCCACTTGCGTTTGCACCATATAAAGCCCCAATCCTTTGCCTTCGGTGTGGGTGTGCATACGCTGGTAAAGTCCAAAAATCTTGTAAGTGCCTGCACGTAAGTCTATTCCAAGCCCATTATCCGTTACAAAAAGACATACATAGCCATTCTCGATGCGCGTACGAAGCTGGACTTGGGGTTTGCGAGATGGAGAACGATATTTGATGGCATTGGAGATTAAATTGTAAACAATGGTTTCCAAATAAGCCCTTACAGTCAATAATTGAGGCGATTCTGAAAAATCTGCTTCAATTTCGGTATCAGTTTCTACAATTTCACTTTTCAAACTTTTCTTAATAAAATTTACGGTATCTAACAAGTTGATATTTTCACGACTTTTCATAGCACTATTGCGAATGGAAAGCACTTCACTCAAATCCCTGATGGTCGTGTCCAGCCTGCGAGCAGAATCTTCCAAATGCGGGATAAGTTCCTTGCGATTTTCGCCCTGCATTTCAGGATTTTTGAATAGCGAAGCAAGCCCCAGCATATTGGCTACGGGCGCGCGCAGGTTGTGCGAAACAATGTACGAAAATTCTTCTAAATCTTTGTTGCGCTGTAAGAGATTTTCTGCCGCGCTTTGTAGCTCAATGGTTCGTCCTTGTATCTTGGTTTCCAGGTCATTATGAAGCGAATCAAACTCTTCCTGTTGCTGTTTGAGCAGGTCTGATTTCTCGTGATTAGCCGTTTGTAGTTCGTTAATTTCAGTTTGCAAATTCAATAATTGCTCGTCTTTGATGACATTTTGCCGCTGATGATTCCTAAAAAGCACATAGATTAAGCCCAAGCCCAAAAGAATAGCCAACATTCCCACATTACGAAAATTGTCTTGTTTACCTAAAATTTGGTCTGCCAACTTGATTTGATACTGACTGGTCTTGATACCTTGGGCAAAGTTTAGCTGCTGGGAAAGCGCAAGAGCCTCTGCTGCGCTCGCCTTGGCTTGCGCGGGCTGGTCAATGAGGATTTCGTATGCTAATTGGTTTAGCATCTCCACTTTGCGAGTGTCTGAAACAGAAGTAGTTAATGCGTTTCTAAGACTGTCTGCACGAGTCTTTTGAGCATAAACTTCCCCCGAAATCAGCCAAATAGGGATAAAAATAAGGAAGTAAAAGTATTTCATTAGGAGTAAATGGTGCATGAAATGAATGCTATGCAAAAATAGGGTTTCTTTTGTTAGAAATAAGTAAAAAAATGAATTTTTGAAATTTTTTCTGAAAAATCTTGCATTTACAAAACCTATCGTTTTAATTTGCGTTGTATTCGATTAAATACTTTTCTATCAATGCCATCATAGGTTTTGATTTATAAAGAAAGGGGGAGAGATTAGGCTCAAAGAACCCTTAGCAACCTACGCCAAACGCAAGGTGCTAAATCCTAACCTAAAAAATTATTTTAGGAAAATATAAATGTATAAACAAAATATGAAAAATTTAAAACACACATTACATTTGATTCCCTATTTGCCTTTTGTACAAAGGTATTTGGTGTGGATTTTTATTTCCGCTTTTTCTCCTTTGCTCACTGCTCTTTTTGTTACTAATTACCGCTTCATGCACGCCCGCATGATGTGCTGTTGTTGCTGCTGTTAATTTAATCTGGAATGATTAAGTTAGAAATCTGGAATAATTAGAATAGATAAAAAATTGAAATTCCAGATTCTTAATTTTCAGATTAAAATCTTCATTGTATTCTATTCCAGATTCTTAATTTTCAGATTCTTAATTAAAAATAATTCATCACTCATAATTAAAAAACGATGTCTAATCACAAATTTGAAACACTACAACTCCATGCAGGTCAAGAAATAGACCCCACTACGCGGTCAAGAGCTGTACCTATTTATCAAACTTCTTCCTATGTATTCAAGGACTCAGACCATGGAGCTAACTTGTTTGCACTCAAGGAGTTTGGTAATATCTATACGCGTATTATGAACCCTACCACTGATGTTTTCGAGAAGCGAATTGCGGCTTTGGAAGGTGGCGTGGCGGCACTCGCAACTGCTTCGGGACAGGCGGCACAGCTTTTGGCTTTGCATAACTTCTTGGAGGTGGGCGATACGCTGGTGAGTAGCCCTTACCTTTACGGCGGCACGTACAATCAGTTCAAAGTTGCCTTCAAGCGACTGGGCATCACCGTCAAATTTGCCGCTTCGGATTCTGCCGAGGACATTGAAAAACAAATAGATAGCAAAACCAAAGGCATTTATTTAGAAACTATTGGCAATGGTGCGTTCAGTGTGCCAGACTTTGAGAAAGTAGTAGCTGTGGCTAAAAAACATGACATTCCTTTGGTGGTGGACAATACTTTTGGCGCAGGTGGCTACCTTTGCCAGCCGCTCAAATTGGGCGCAAATGTGGTCGTAAACTCAGCTACCAAGTGGATTGGTGGACATGGCACGACGATTGGTGGCGTAATAGTAGATGGAGGAAACTACAACTGGGGCAATGGCAAATTCCCTCAATTTTCTGAGCCATCTGAGGGCTACCATGGCATGAATTTCTGGCAAATATTTGGCTCAGACGGACCTTTTGGCAATATCGCTTTTATTATCAGGGCAAGAGTAGAAGGTTTGCGTGACTTGGGCGCGGCACAAAGCCCTTTTAACTCTTTCTTACTTTTGCAAGGGCTTGAAACCCTATCACTTAGGGTAGAAAGAACCGTAGAAAATGCCCTCAAAGTAGCGCGATGGTTAGAAGCCCACTCGCACGTAGAAAGTGTGAATTATCCTGGTTTAGAAAGTAGTAAATTCCATTTATTAGCCAAAAAATACTTGAAAAATGGTTTTGGTGGCGTTTTGACTTTTAATATCAAAGGAAACAGAGAAAGAGCCGCAAAGTTTGTGAATAGTTTGCAGCTAATCAGCCACTTAGCAAACGTAGGTGATGCCAAAACGCTGATTATTCACCCTGCCTCGACTACGCACCAGCAGCTTTCTGACGAGGCGCAAGTTGCAGCAGGCGTAACGCCAACGCTTTTGCGCCTTTCCGTAGGCATTGAGCATATTGACGACATCATTGCTGATTTGACGCAGGCTTTTGAAGCGATTGCATAGTTTTTGAATTATAAATTATGAATTGTAAATTATTGAGAAACAAGGTTTATAATTCATAATTTCTTTCTTGAATAAATTTTATTAATACAAATTATAAAAAAAATATTTTTATTTTTCATTTTCATTATTTTTACTAATTCCATTTATGGACAAAATCTCATAAAAGGTAAGACAACAGATAAAAGTGGAAAATCTGTTAGTGGTGTATTAGTAAAAGTTTTTTCCAAGAATATGTCAGGAATTAAAGAGCATAAGCCTGTTTATTCAGATGCAATGGGTGCTTTTGGATTGAATATAGACGGAAGTGTAGAAAAAATACAAGTAGAAAAAACAGGATTTTTATTGAAAGAATACACATTTAATGCTCAAAATAAGACACTCTCCATTGTATTAATAGAAAATATACTTAAATAATTACAGTTTGCAAGCCCGTTACAAGAGAATATATAAAAATGTATATTCGCCTTATTAGGTTTCATTAATTAAACGTTCTGTGGAGAAGGTAGTCCCACGCCTTAAAAGGCGTAGTTAAGGATAACCCCTCGCTTTAGCGGGGGGAACTACGAGAACGGATATTTCCTGAACATCAATCAGGCGAACACAGCAACTAATTCGGCTAAAGCCAAATATACGATTAATTCGTTCTTAAAAAATACACCGTAGCTGTTAAATAACGCTAAAAAGCTGAATTACTTATTGTTACATAAAAAAATACACTAATTTATAACTAAAAAAATGCAAAATCCCCCTTTTTTATTTAACCAAATCAGTTTGGCAATTTCAGTGAAAACTCAATTTTTTCATAATCGGAAGCCCTTTGTCTTAGAAAACGGAGCTACTTTGCCCGAATTACAAATCGCTTACCATACTTATGGCAAGCTCAACGCGACCAAAAGTAACGTCGTTTGGATTTGCCACGCACTCACTGCCAATGCTGACGTGGCAGATTGGTGGAAGGGATTGGTAGGTGAAGGTTTCTTAATCAATCCTGCCGAACATTTTATTGTTTGCGCCAATATTTTAGGCTCTTGCTACGGCACTTCCAGCCCTACCACGCACAATATCATCACCAACGAAACTTATTTTGTTGATTTTCCGCAAGTTACGGTCAAAGACATGGTCAAAGCGCATGACCTCTTGCGCCAGTCGCTTGGCATCGAGCAGATAGAAACTTGCATTGGCGGCTCTATGGGCGGTCAGCAAGCCTTAGAATGGGCTATTTTGCAGCCTGATTTGTTCAAAAAATTGATTTTGTTGGCTACCAATGCGCGTCATTCACCTTGGGGAATTGCGTTCAATGAATCGCAGCGCATGGCAATCTATGCTGACTCGACTTGGAACGAGCGCAGGCAGGACGCAGGGCAGGCAGGACTCAGCGCGGCAAGGTCAATCGCACTCTTATCTTACAGAAACTACGGCACTTACCTGAATCGACAAAGCGAAGAAACCAACGAAAAAACAGGTGATTACAAAGCATCAAGCTACCAAAACTATCAGGGATTAAAATTAGTGCGACGGTTTAACGTACTGTCTTACTTGATTTTATCTAAGGCAATGGATTCGCACAATGTAGGTCGCGGGCAAGTAAGCATAGAAAACGCATTGGCACAAATAAAGGCAAAAACATTGGTTATAGGCATTACTTCTGATATGTTATTCCCGCCTTCGGAGCAACAATTTTTGGCAAAAC
>JAAFJS010000151.1 GCA_013298985.1 Cytophagales bacterium | reverse complement strand
CTATTTGCTAAACAAAAAATCACTCGCTTTTCACACCTCTCGACGGCGGATTTTCAAACATCAAACGCTACACTTCAAACTTCAAATATCCTGCTGATAGACAATGTAGGTATGCTTTCTGCACTGTATCAGTATGCTGATTTTGCCTTTGTAGGTGGCGGTTTTAGGCAAGGGCTGCACAATATTTTAGAACCTGCGGTTTTTGGTATGCCTATTTTTTTTGGCAGTCGCGCCTACCGCAAGTTTGACGAGGCACTCCATTTAGAAAAACAAGGAGTTGCTTTTTCCGTCCCCAATTCAGAAAAACTAAAAGCAAAATTATTGCAATTAATTGAAAATCAAGAAGAAAGGCAAAAAATTGCTGAAAATTGTATTGGGTTTGTAAAAGAAAATTTGGGAGCAAGCGAAAAAATTTTGAACTATCTCGAAGTTAATTTTTTTGATAAAAGCATAAATTAAAGAACTATTTAAAAATTGTCTTTAAATCAATTTCTATCTGAGTGGCAGGGTCTTTCATTACATCATTAGACGATAGAATTTGCAAATCTCCATTTGGCAATAGGATTTGAACAGTTCGGAACAGGGGAATGACTATCCAAATCACTTGGACTCCTGCTGGAAAATATAGCTTGAAAGCCTTGTCAGTCAGTTCGTTAAGTGCTTGTTTGGGTGATAAAATTTCGACTGCGACAATGGGGCTATTGGTAAAATAGATAGTATCATTGTACCAATCT
Source organism: Cytophagales bacterium (assembly GCA_013298985.1). Taxonomy (GTDB): domain Bacteria; phylum Bacteroidota; class Bacteroidia; order Cytophagales; family Thermoflexibacteraceae; genus Thermoflexibacter. The sequence goes on along the minus strand of JAAFJS010000151.1, from coordinate 14,493 downwards.
ACGGGCAAGTTTGGATAGATGCAAATATCAGGCTTGCACTTTCCTGTGGTTAGTTCGAGTTCAAGCTCTGGGAATGTATCAAAAACTTCATCATATTTGTCAAGAGCAACACAAAAACGATTGATAATACGGGAATGATTCAGCGACGTAATATCTTCCGTTTAGAAAGTATCTATTTCGTCAAAAGCTATTGATTCCATGTGATTTTGATTTTTTACAAATTTATTAAAAATCGCAAGCAAAAAGGGTTGAATACCAAATTAGTTTTTAGTTTGTGCCTTTGAAATGGTATTTTTTAAGCTAACTCATACAATATCAAAAATTTAAAATAGAATTAATAAAACAAACAGGATTAGAATTTATAGATTGTTTTTAAATCTAACTCAATGCCAGTTGTAGAGTCATAAAAAATAGTATCTGTATAATATTTAACGGGTTGTTCGGGCAAAAACAACTGAAAAGCCTTTACAGATGGTATTATTAACCAAACAGACTGAACACCTGATTTAAAATAATTATCATAAATTTTATCTGTCAAATCATTGTAGGCTTGTTTTGGAGATAATATTTCGATAGCAGTAATAGGAGGTTCTTTTAATCGAATAATATCGTGTACCCAATCCACCATCATCTTTTTGCATATAGCAATGTCTGGTTTAGCTTTATCAACCAGTAGGTCAAATTCAAGTTCGGGAAGAATATCAAATTGTTCTTCATATTTTGATAATTGGATACTAATACGATAAGTAAGTCTTGAATGATTCAGGGACATAATGTCTTCGGTTTGGAAGGTATCTATTTCGTCAAAAGCTATTGATTCCATGTGATTTTGATTTTTTACAAATTTATTAAAAATCGCAAATAAAAAGGGTTGAATACCAAATTAGTTTTTAGTTTGTGCCTTTGAAATGATATTTTTTTTAGGCTAATTAACTCACTATTTGCGCGTTGGTCGCTCGCTTCAAGGTAGTATTGACTGTTGTGAGATAGAAATATAGTCAAAAATTTTGTTTGTCCATAAATTGTTTCTAATTTTGCAATCCTTTTGAAAACATCAGATTTTTAACTGGATTAATTTAATTTTTATACTTGATAAATGTTGGTGAATGATGAAATGCTTTAACATATTCACTGATATTCTATCGTAAAACACAGATTTACAATGCGTTATCTAACAAAAGAGCAAAAGCAAGACATTTTTGCAAAGCATGGTTTTGAAAAGACGAAAACAGACACAGGCTCACCAGAAGCACAAATCGCACTTTTCACACAAAGAATTAATCACATCACAGAACACTTAAAAACCAACAAAAAAGACCATTCATCACGTTTGGGCTTGTTAAAGTTGGTAGGGAAAAGAAAAAGTTTGTTGAACTATCTTTTCAAAAAAGACATTACAAGGTATAGAGCAATCCTTGCCGAGTTAGAACTTAGAAAATAAAATAATGAAATGGTAAAAGGGAATCCTCTTTGCGAGAGATTCCCCTTTTGCTGTTTATACTTAGCCGTTCTGATATTCAACATTTTTTTGTTTTAAAGTCAATAATTTTGATTCCAAACAGGAAACCAAACAAGCCAAAAAGCGAAGAAACCCAAAACGTTAAAATATAGATGCAATCACAAGTCTTTACTAAAACAATAGAAATGCCTGATGGTAGAACAATTACCATTGAAACAGGCAAACTCGCCCGCCAAGCCAACGGCTCGGTAGTCGTTCGCATGAACAACACGATGTTGCTCGCTACCGTTGTTTCTGTCAAAGAAGCAAAAGAAAATGCCGCTTTTTTTCCTCTCTCTGTCGATTACCAAGAAAAATATGCCTCTAATGGTAGAATCCCTGGCGGTTTTATGAAAAGAGAAAGCAAACTTTCTGATTATGAGGTGCTTATTAGCCGATTGGTAGATAGAGCTATCCGTCCGCTTTTTCCTGATAACTACATGGCAGAAACTCAAATCAGTGTTACGCTGATTTCTGCGGATACCCAAGATGCGCCTGATGCACTGGCAGCATTGGCGGCTTCGGCGGCTCTTTCCGTTTCTGATATTCCTTTTGGAGGTCCTATTTCTGAGGTGCGTGTGGTCAAAGTTGATGGTGAATATATCGTGAATCCTGTGCGTGAGCAAATGGCAAAAGCTACTTTGGACGTGATAGTTGCTGCTTCGATAGATAATATTTTGATGGTAGAAGGTGAGTGTAGCGAAGTTTCCGAAGAAGAAATGTTGGAAGCACTCAAGATTGCACACGAAATTATCAAGACTCATTGCAAAGCGCAAATAGAACTGACTGAGATGGTGGGGAAAACACAAAAACGTGAATTTAACCATGTCAAAGAAGACGAAGAACTTAAAAAATTATTGTTTGATACTTATTATGGACAATATTATGCAGTGGCGAAGCAGTGTATTCCTAATAAGCAACTACGCGCAGATTCTTTCAATGCGATAGAAGAAGCCTATTTTGCGGCTTTGCCCGAAGATAGTACCATTGATAAAAATATTGCCAAACGCTATTTCCATGATATTCACAAAAAAGCGGCAAGAGATTTGGCTACCAACGAAGGCATAAGGTTAGATGGCAGAACGACAGAGCAAATCAGACCGATTTGGTGTGAAGTGGATTACCTGCCTATGCCACATGGCTCTGCGGTATTTACCAGAGGCGAAACTCAATCACTCACTACGGTAACTTTGGGAACGAAACTGGACGAGCAAATGATTGACGGTGCGGTCATTACAGGTTATAACAAATTCCTTTTGCACTATAATTTCCCTGCCTTCTCTACGGGCGAAGTAAAGCCAAATCGTGCGCCAGGTCGTCGCGAAATTGGGCATGGAAACTTGGCAATGCGTGCTTTGAAAAAAATATTGCCTTCTGAAATAGAAAATCCATACACGATTCGTATTGTTTCTGATATTTTGGAGTCCAATGGTTCTTCCTCTATGGCTACTGTTTGCGCGGGAACGCTTGCCCTCATGGACGCAGGCATCAAAATCAAATCTCCTGCTTCTGGTATCGCAATGGGTATGATTTCTGACCCAGTTACAGGAAAATATGCTATCTTATCTGATATTTTGGGTGATGAAGACCACCTTGGCGACATGGATTTCAAAGTAACAGGTACAGTCAATGGAATTACTGCCTGCCAAATGGACATCAAGGTCGACGGGCTTTCCTATGAAGTATTGGCGCAAGCATTGGCGCAAGCAAAACGCGGCAGGTTACACATTTTGGGAGAGATGGCGAAGGCTATCACCGAACCAAGAGAAGATTACAAACCACACGCACCTCGCACTGTAAGTATCCAAATCCCTACCGAACTGATAGGCGCGGTGATTGGACCAGGCGGCAAGATTGTCCAAGACATTCAGAAAGAATCTGGTGCAACGGTGATTATAGAAGAAAAGCCTGGCTTTGGCTTGGTGAGCATTTTTGCGGTAGATAAATTGGCAATGGAAAAGGCGTACAACAGAGTGAAAGCTATTGTAACAGAGCCAGAAGTGGGTGAGGTTTACAATGGTGTTGTCAAATCTATTCAGCCTTTTGGTGCATTTGTGGAGTTTGTGAAAGGCAAAGATGGACTGTTGCACATCTCTGAAATTAAGTGGGAACGCTTAGAAACAATGGACGGCGTGCTGGAAATTGGTGAGGAAATCCAAGTAAAATTGATTGAAATTGATAAGAAAACAGGCAAATATCGCTTGTCGCGCAAGGTATTATTACCCATACCCGAAGGCATGAGTAACAACAGTGGCGGCGGTGGATTCCGCGAACGTCGCGATGACAACAGAGGTGATAGAGGCGAGAGAAAAGATTTTCAGAAAAAAGACTACGATAAAAGACGAAAATAGAACTTAACTCGTTCTCTTTATGTTAGTTTTTCAAACCAATCCATTCAGTTTTGTGTTATTAGTGTTGTGCAATTAAAAAAATAGAAGCAAAAATAGATGAGACAGCTTAAAATCAGTAAACAAATCACCAATAGAGAGAGCCAATCGCTTGACAAATATTTGCAAGAAATTGGTAAGGTGGACTTGCTCTCTCCTGATGAGGAGGTAGAATTGGCAAAAAGAATCCGCGATGGCGACCAGCTGGCTTTGGAAAAATTGACCAAAGCAAACTTGCGTTTTGTGGTTTCGGTGGCAAAACAGTACCAAAATCAGGGGCTTTCCTTGGGCGATTTGATTAACGAAGGAAACTTGGGGCTTATCAAGGCGGCACAACGCTTTGATGAAACTCGCGGTTTTAAGTTTATTTCTTATGCTGTTTGGTGGATTCGCCAATCTATCTTGCAGGCATTGGCAGAACAGTCGCGTATCGTGCGCCTCCCCCTGAATCGCGTAGGTTCGCTAAACAAGATTTCCAAAACGTTTTCAGAACTGGAACAACGCTTCGAACGCGAGCCTTCCCCTGACGAACTCGCCGAAGTGCTTGATTTGCCTACTTCCGAAGTAGTCGATACCATGAAAATCTCTGGTAGGCACGTTTCTATGGACGCTCCTTTTGCCCAAGGCGAAGAAAATAACCTCTTGGACGTACTGGAAAATGATGGCGAAGAAAAACCTGATACGGGGCTGATGACGGACTCTTTGCGTAGAGAAGTGCAGCGCGCCCTTTCTACACTCACGCAGCGTGAGGCAGATGTAGTAGCACTTTACTTTGGTTTGAACGGCGAACACGCGATGACGCTGGAAGAAATTGGCGAGAAATTTAACCTCACTCGCGAGCGTGTAAGGCAGATTAAAGAAAAAGCAATTCGCAGACTCAGACATACTTCAAGAAGCAAAGCCTTGAAAACATATTTGGGATAAAAATAAATAAGCAAACTCAATAAGAAATTCCCCCACGAAAGTTAAATGCTTTTGTGGGGGAAATTTTGTCTAAACCGCAAAGAAAAAATAATTTTTTTAACAAAATTTCTTGTAACTAAAAACATTCTTATAACTTTGCATTCTTAATTTTAATTCAAAAATAGTAGTAATCAATATAAAAGTCTTAGCAATATGAAATTTATCGTACCTTCATCGGTTTTGCTCAAACAACTGACGGCACTCAATGGGGTGATAGTGAGCAACCCTGTCGTTCCTATTTTGGAAAACTTTTTATTCGAAATCAAAGATGGCAAGTTGGTCATCATGGCTTCTGACTTGCAAACCTCTGTTACTGCGGAGATTAACGTTGATGCAGATGAAGATGGCGGCGTGGCAATTCCTGCTAAGATGTTGATTGAAACCCTGAGAAACCTGCCCGAACAGCCTGTAACTTTCAAAGTAGATGACGATACCTATTCAGTAGAAATTATCTCTGAAAACGGACATTACAAGCTGGCTGGAGAAAACTCCACAGATTTCCCAAAAGTGCCAGAACTCAAACAAAGTCAGTCAGTTGAGCTATCTTCTGAGGTAGTAACTACTGCCATTGCTTATACACTTTTTGCGGTGAGTACGGACGAGATGAAACCTGCCATGAACGGCGTTTATGTAAATATCAAAGATAGTAAGGCTATTTTCGTTTCTACAGACAGCCACCGCCTCATTCGCTATATCAGAACAGATATTTCTGCTGATGCGGGTGCGGAAACGGCTCTTATCATTCCGCGCAAGGCTCTGACCCTACTCAAAAATACACTTCCTACGGATAATACGCCACTCACTTTGGCTTTTAATAAGTCCAATGCGTTTTTCTCTTTTGGAAATATGACGATGATTTGCCGTCTGATAGACGAACGTTTCCCTGATTATGAGAACGTTATCCCAAATAATAATACGAATACGTTAGAAATTGACCGTTTGGAGTTTATTGGCTCTTTGCGTCGTATGTCTATCTATGCCAACAAATCTACCAACCAGGTTCGCCTCAAAATGGCGGCTAACAGCTTGGAGATTTCAGCCGAAGACATTGACTTTTCTAATGAAGCAAACGAAAAACTAAACTGCGAATATAGCGGAGAAGACTTAGAAATAGGATTCAATGCGAAGTTTTTGATTGAGGGATTGAGCAATGTAAGTGCGCGACACGTCGTTTTCAAGTTTTCTGAGCCAAATCGTGCCGCAGTAATGAGCCCTTCTGATATGGACGTAGCCGAAGACTTGATGATGCTCATTATGCCTGTGATGTTAAATAATTATTATTAAACCATAGATTTGAGAAAGATAAAATAAAAAAGCAGGAAAATTAAAAACTTTCCTGCTTTTTTATTTTACAAATTGCTCATAAAAAGTTATTGCCAGTTTTTCTATTGCCTCCTGCCTTGCACCATGTTCAAAAACATCTATTCCCTCCATCAAACGCTTATTTCCTGGCGGCGCGCCTGGTGTATCGTTCACATCAACAATGTATATTTTGCCATCATCTCTATTCCTAAGTATATCTAACTCAGCATATTCCACCTTCATTTCCTGACATAGCTGAATTATTTTGCTAATTTCGTCAGCACTAAAAACTTCTTGTGTGCTTTTAAGATAGGCTTTTTCTGTGAGGTCAGAAAATCTATGCTGCACCGAAATTAGTTTTTGATACACAAAAGGAATCGTATTTTTAAAAACAGGAACTCTAAAATCTTCCACATACTTTTCATCAAAACGACTATTTATTACGATTTGATAAATATAGCCATCTTCTACTTTTTCTATGGGGCATTGGATTTCTTGTCCATCTTTCTTGAAATTCAAGTTCCCTTTTTGTAGCGCGATGCCTTCAAATGTAAGTGGGTCTATTTCAGTATGATAGCCAAATATTTTTCTAAAAACCCTATCCACATTTTTCTTGCTAATGTCATTAGAATTTAGGTTAATCACCTTTTTGGTTTTTGCTATTTCCACTAAAATATCACTGGTTGGCTTAAAAGTTTGGTCTTCCCAGCGCATCACCAAATCATAATTACTATATGGGTTGGTCGTGATTTTGTATCCCAAAACATAAAGAATAAGGGCAAGTGGATTACTGCTAAAAAGAGGTTTAGGATAAATCAAAATGGTTTTGGGCGGCGAAAGTGAAGGTTGTAGCTTCTTTATCAACGGTTTGTATAATTGCCATGTCTTGTAATTATAATACTTATCAAGGATTATTTTGCCATAAGGTATCTTTTTTAGAAATTTATTTATCATAGGTACATCATTTAAAACGAGTAAAACAAAATTATAAAAAATCTCAACAAGCTTATTTACTTACCTCAATTTTTACCCAAAATTTACCTTCAATACCTTTGCCTGAATCCCAATCTCTTTGAAAAAAGAAAGCCAAAAAACCTGATGAGCAGAAAGATGGTCATTGGGCGATTTGACCTCAATGAAATAGTAACTATCACTGTTCCAAATAAATAAGTCAGGAAATCCTTTGGCATATTCTTTCAGATTTTTGCCCATTTCGAGCAGTACAACCCCGATTTGGTCAGCGTCAAGCTGTTCGTAGCCCTGACTTAGATGCAAAAATAAATCTTCATGCCAAAAAACAAGCGGATTTGCTTTGCCTTGTTTTTGAGAGATAATCGCTTGGATATAAGCATAAAAGCTACCTTTTTCGTCCAATATAGCTGTTCTTTCCAAGAGTTGTTTTTGCCGTTTCTCCCAAAAATCCTCGCGTCGTAGGTCAGAAGGTGCAAGCTGAAAAGGGTGATGAATTGCGTCTTGGTCTTCATCAAAAATAATGTCCCAAAACAGTACGCCAAACATCGCGTTCCACCAATAGTTTTCTGAAAAAAAACCTTCAAACCCTTGATTTTTAAAGTATTCCAACGTACCAATCTCTACATTTTGCTGGTAAGAAGCATCAATCGTGATGCTTTCCGCCTGATTGAGCCATTGTGTCGTTGTTTTTTTGACCGATTCTTTGGGTTGTTTTTCTATCTTTTTTTTGAAGTCAAGTGCAAAAAGTTTTTCATCAGGATTGGCGGGATTCATTTCCATTCTCTTGCATAGAATCAAAGCCTCCTGCTCAAAGCCCAATTTGTAGAGCAATCGCGCCTGTCTTTCCAGCGAAGGTGGCTTGGTAGTATATTGATAGATTTTGAGTGCTTCATGGTCTAACTTATTCTTTTCCAATATCTTGCCTAAGTCCAAGCAAAGCCTATCAAGCGTGCGCTGGGCAGAATCGGTCAAGTATTGCCAGTCAGAGATTTGTGCCACAAACCAATCATAAAGCTCTGTACCTGAATAAAGTACAGAAAGAAAACCAAAATGCTGGTAGGCTTTTACCATTTTTAGCTTGTCTTCCGCTTCCTTGCGCGTTTTGAAATAGGCGGTGAGTTTTTTTTCATCAAACTGCTCGTACTGCACGTGTCCTAAGTCGCGAATAACAAAACGCGTCATGTCCATTTCCAAATTTCCAAAGAATAAAAAAAGGAAAAACTCTACTTCTTCCTCAAATTCTTGCTTGATTATCAGCTCTTTATTGGTAATAATAGTGATTAAATCCTCAAAAGGCAGATGCTCTAAAATCCAAAGTGTTTGGATTGATTTTTTATCTTGTTTTGCTGGTTTTTCTCCCGTTTGTTTGATAATTTCTACAAGTTCATTTTTCGTAAAAATTTCTAATAAATACAAAACCCTTTCTTGATGAGCGGGCGCAAGTTTGCTAACAAATTGGCTTTCAAGTAATTCATCTAAGGCATCAGGCAAATTGTCTATTTCTTGATAAGTAAGTGTACTCGTCTTAAAAAAGATTTTTCTTCTGTTTACAAACCTGATAAACAAGCATTTGGCATTTTCGGAAAGTGCATTAAAAAGTCGTATGAAACGATATTCTCGTTCATGGAGGAGGTGCGCCGATTTTTCCTGAACAAAATCTATCAGGTAGATAAAATTGTCTAAATAATATTTGGGCGGTAAAACGATTGGTTCAGGTTTCATTTATGATGATACATTTTTTAGTTTTTCTAAAAAAACAATAATTTCTTCTCAAATATAGTATAGTTTCAAAATTTAAAACGGAAATTTACTCAAAAAACACCATTGATAGCCTTAATTTTTACCTTTAGGATATGATGAATTTAAAAAAAATCTTTTTTTTAGGAGTTTTTGTTTTGTTTTTAATTAATGCTTGCTCAGAGGAAAATACGAAGCAAAAAGCAGAAAAAGTGAAAGAAATACAAGCAGATACCACCAAAAAAAGGGCGGAGATTGACCTACAAAATGTACTGCTGGACAATCAAAATGTCAGTGATATTTTGACCAAATATGGCGAAAAAAATCCTGAAACAATCGTGATTATCAGCACCAAGTTAGGCGACATCAAGCTCAAACTCTATAAGGAAACACCGCTGCATCGTGCCAATTTTGTCCGTTTGGCAAAGAAAAAATATTTTGATGGCACTTCTTTTCATCGGGTTATTGATGGATTTATTGTGCAAGGAGGCGGTTTTGATGAGCCAAGAGCTTCCATAGGCAAATATACAGTGCCTGCTGAAATGAAGCCAGAGCTATTGCACAAGCGCGGCGCATTGGCGATGGCGCGTGAGTACAAGGAAAACCCTCAAAAACGTTCTGCTTTTCACGATTTTTACATTGTTCAGACCCAAAAGATGTCTTTGCCCGAATTACAGGCAAGTGCAAAAGAGCATAAAATTAAGCTAACTTCCTTACAAACAAGAATTTACACTTCTTTGGGTGGCGCGCCTCACTTGGACAACGAACACACCGTTTTTGGGGAAGTAGTGCAGGGAATGGACGTGATAGACAAGATTGCCAAAGTCAAAACGGACAAAGGTGGCTGGCCTATTGATGACATCAAGCTCAAAGTCCAAGTGATAGAATAATTGTAGCCAATTTCTCCCTCTCAGCAGGAGAGGGCAAGGGTGAGGTGATAAATAACCACCATTATTACTCACAACTCCATCTGCGTCCAGCCGTTCATAGGAGGCATTTCTATTTTTTCGCCATCTTTTGACTTGGTGATAACGCCAATACTATTGCTCAACCACTTAAAAAAGGCGGAAAATTGGAGTTTGTTAAGCGGCATGGGTGGGGTAGCGGGGTGGCAAATATGCGCCAGTTTTGCGTGGTTATAGTGCTGAACGCCAATCGCATAGAACAAAAATTTCTTGCTCTGCACACCTTGATAGATTTCCATTGCCAAGCCGTTTATGTCTTGGTCATTGTCAGGCTCGCCGTCCGTCATCAAGATAATCATGGGACGGTAATAATTTTGCCCTGTGGTCTTGTACCATAGTTTTCGGTCTTCTACTTGGCTGATTGCGAGGCGAATAGCATCTGCCATCTTGGTCGTGCCGCGCGTAGTAAGTCGCGGCATATCAAAGGTATTGACCAGCGCGGGCGGCTGAATACACCAGACTTCACTACCAAAAATGATAATGCTCACTTCCAGTCGATTTGCCGCCGTATAGTCTTTGATAACTTCGTATTGGAAATCGACCAAGCCCTGATTCAGGCTTTCAATAGCCGCACCTTGCATAGAAGATGAAATATCTAACACCAAGATACACAAGCACTTCTGCTCATAATTTTCAGGAGATTCGCCACCAAAAGGATTCATAAAAAAAGGTTGAGGTTTTGATTTGAAGTTTGTACTTTTTGTATTTTATGAATAAATACGCTGTTTCCTACAAATATAAAGAAGTTTTTTAGTTTTTATTTGAAAATCCAAGTATTTGTATTACCTTTGCACCACTTTTAAAATCAATTAAATGTTAAAAAGGTATTAAATAACTGACAATCAGTCAGTAACCTATTAACCACATAACAAAAAAATCATGTACGCAATCGTAGAAATCGCAGGACAGCAGTTCAAAGTAGAGCAAGACCGCTACATTTACACACACCGCTTACCAGCAACCGAAGGTGATGTATTGACTTTTGATAAGGTATTATTGACCGACAACAATGGCACAATTAGCGTTGGGAAGCCTCACGTAGCAGGTGCAGCCGTTACCGCAAAGGTGCTGGCGCACGTCAAAGGCGACAAAGTAATTGTCTTCAAAAAGAAAAGAAGAAAAGGTTATGCCAAGAAAAACGGTCATAGACAGCAGTTTACCAAAGTGATGATTGAAAGCATCATTGGCTAAAAATCAATTAGTTGAAGTTTGTAGTTCGTGGTTTATAACCTCAAACCTCAAACGCCAAATATCAAACATTTAAACTCATTAAAATATCATGGCACATAAAAAAGGTGAAGGTAAAGTAAAAAACGGCAGAGAATCAGAAAGTAAACGTCTTGGCGTAAAAATATATGGCGGTCAAGGTGCTATTTCAGGTAACATCATTATCCGTCAGAGAGGTACAAAACACCACCCAGGCAAAAATGTAGGTATGGGCAAAGACCACACACTATTTGCTTTGGTAGATGGCATAGTTACCTTCAAAAAAGGTAGAGATGACAGGTCTTTTGTTTCTATCGAGCCAATCGCGGCGCAATAGTTTCTATTACTGTCAGGCTTTAAGACAACAAAAAGAGGTTCGTTTTTAGAAACGAATCTCTTTTTTGTTGTTTTTTTACTTTCAAATGTCATTTTTTTAATCTCCAATCATCACAAATGCACCCCAAAAGTATGGTGATTTGTAGGTTTTGCGAACTTGCTTTTGGGCTTTTTGGAAGGCGGCGCGCTTATTGCCTGACTTCAAATAGTGCTTGTAAAAAGTAGTCATCAGCTCGCTGGTAGCCGCATCACTCACTTTCCAAAGGCTGATAATCAATGACTTTGCGCCCGCTACAATAAATGCTCGTTGCAAACCGTACACACCTTCACCATTTTGGATTTCGCCAAGCCCCGTTTCGCAGGCGGAAAGTACGACCAAGTCGGTTTGGTCTAAGTTGAGGTTCATTACTTCGTAGGCGGTGAGTACGCCGTCCTCAACCTGCTCGTTAGTGGTGATATTTTCCAGTGTTACTTGTTCTTTGTTTTGTAAGGTCTGTGCTGCGCCCGCCAGTAGCAATCCTGAACGCAAAAGTGGATTGGCGGTTTTACCTTTTTCTACATTGGGATTGAAGTAGCCATGCGTCGCGATATGCAAGATACGCGGACTATTGATTGCTTTCACGTTTTCTTCTAATGCCTCATTTTTGAGATAGGTACTTGCTTTCCATTGATTCTCGGTGGCTAATTGGGCAATGGTTTCGACTTCCTCTTTGGTATTTAGCAGATTACCAAAACCTGTGCGTGTGCTGTCCTGAGCTATCATTTCGGGCGTAATTTGCTCAATAGATGCCGTAATTGGTTGGTTTTGCTTTTGGGCAAGCGTCCTTCTTTCTTTGGCGGGAAGCTCGTAGTTAGGATAGCCAAACAAAGCAATGCTTTTGGCGGTGGTGGTAACTTTTTGGGGGTTAGTGATGATTTCTTTGAGATTGGTAACTTGTTGAATGTCTGTGCTTTCTATCAAATATTTTTTGGTTTTGGGATTGAAAAGTGTACCCAAATTAAGCTGGTGATAAACGCCATCAAGGCAGAGGTAAATCTTTGAGATAGAGGCAGGAAGGTTCTTTTCTATCTCACCCCAGTAAGAAGTATAACTAAGTGTATCTGTGGATTGCAGGTTGATTCCTCTCTTGTAAGTGATAAAAGACGTACTTTCTAATGCTGTGGCATTCTTGATAAGTACAGGTTTAATATCGCTTTTCGTTACTAATAAAGCAACATACGCAAAATCGTCTATATCTTTATTAATATACTCTATATCTGTATTAATATACTTTATTCTAATTAATTCAATCGCTACTTCATTTTTTCTTAATTTTTTTTGAATATCTTGATATGTGTAGGTAGGCGGATTGAAAGCGGCTTGGAAGTCCACAGAACGAGCAGAAAGCCCTCTTTCCAATTCGTTTGCCTCATTTTCTAATTTACTAATGTCTATGCCTTGCTTTTCCCTTTGGGCGATAGGCAGGTTGTATGCCTTCGCTATGCTATTTTTGACTGCTTGCCACTTCTCAAATTGATTGATGAGAGCTGTATCTCCACTTGCTAAGATTCGCTTTTTCATTTTTGAGGTTTCAGAGAGCAACATTCCTTTGGTTTGGAGTTGGAGGTTGAGGGCGGTTTGGAGGAGACTTTTCAAGTCTTGATTATTTTGTGGATTCTCAATAGAATTTTTAAGAAATATATAAAAATTTTCAAAGTACAAATAATTAGCTTTTATAAAACTAATCTTTTCTAATTCACTTAAATGAGTAAAATTATTTTTTATATTAATCATTTTTGCTGTAATAGATTTTATATACAGAGGTTGTGCATCTATATATTTATTCTGTATAAATAGTGCAGATGCTGCATTATCTAAGGCGAGTATATAATCAAGATGCATATTGCCTACTATCTTTTCCTGAGTCTGTACGATTATTGCATTGATAATATCAGCAATAGCGTATTTATTTTGTGATGTGTAAAAAACTCCTAAATTATTTAGTGTACTCATATAAGATGGATGAGCTGTACCAAACTTTTCCTTGAGTATTTGGAGAGATTGCAGATATATAGCTTCAGCTTTTGAAAGATTAATAAGACTTTCTTGTGATAGAGCGAAAGCTAAACCATTTAAATCTGACGCATAATAAGGATTCTGCTCTCCCACTAAACTTTTTCTAAGTGTCAAGGCTTGATTAAAAACTCCTATAGCCTTTTCATATAATTCTTGTTTAGTGTATATATGTGCTAAAGTGGATAAAGCATTGGCATAGTCATTACTTTTTTCTTTATTAGTATTTTTTAAAATTGTAATTGCCTCATTGATAAGAGATTCTGCTTTACTATAAAGACCTTGTGCATTATTTAAAATGCTTAGTTCTATTAATGTAATTACATATGTTCTATGGTCTTTACTAAATAATTTCTCTGACTTAGGCAGCAAATTATTTAATTGCTCATCTGCATTCTTATAAATCCCTTGTTTTCTAAAAATAGAGGCTTTGGTAATTGATGTAATGATATAATTTTCATTTTCTTTTCCAAACTCTTTTTCTGCTTGTATAAGTGCTTTCTCGTATGTTTGTATAGCTTCTTTGTACTTACCTTCTTCCTCAAGAGCTAACCCCAAGCTATCCAATTCCTTCCAAGATTGGGCGTTGGTAGCATTTGTCAATAGAAATGTGAAGATAATGGCGAACAGGAATACAATTTTTGGTGCTTTCATGGTGCTATTTTTTGTGTTTGTGATTTGAATTATTGTGGTTTTTAGTTCCTACCGTTAAAACGGTGGGTTATATATATGTTTGATTATTAATAAATTAAAATATAGCTTACCGTTTTAACGGCATGGAAATCAAAAATAATAGTAACTATTCAGCTCTCCAAAAGTAGTTATTTTTTTATAAAAAAAAAGTGTATAACTTTGCATTATGGAACTAAGCACAGATATATTGGCACTACAAAGTCTACTAAAAAAATTAGTAGAGGAGTTGTCTGTTGCCAAGTCAGAAATAGCCTCATTGAAAGCAGAAAATTTGGAATTAAAGAGGCAATTAGGTCAAAATAGTGAAAATAGTCATAAACCACCTTCCACAGATATTCATAAAGTAAAAAAAGACCGTTCTTTACGAGAGAAAACGGATAA
>JAAFJS010000150.1 GCA_013298985.1 Cytophagales bacterium | reverse complement strand
ACGCTGTTTTCTGAAAAATTTAGTTTCACGCTGTTTTCCGAAAATTTAGTTTCACGCTGTTTTCCGAAAATTTAGTTTCACGCTGTTTTCCGAAAATTTAGTTTCACGCTGTTTTCCGAAAATTTAGTTTTACTTGTTGTTTATCCGTTGTTCCACAGTGAGGCACAACGGACAGGGCTTGGCGCAGGTGGGGCAAACCAGCACAAAAGCCCAAAATTTAGCACATTGCCCCAATACACATTCAAAAGCAAAAATTTAGCACATTTGCCCCACTTGCGCCAAGCCCATGTTATGCCTATTTTCTATTCTTTTACATTAGATTGTATATCAAGTTTTTCAACGAGGTTTGGTAAATTTAAATTTATTGTATTGGTTACTAATTGTGTGGTAATTCCACCTTTAATTTCAATATTAAATTTAATTTTAATAGGAATTATTAGTTCGCCTTGTGATACATAGTTTTGAGGTTTTTCAGGTGTTTTTATATTAAAACTAATAGAGTTTCCCTGTACAATAGGTGCATCAGTTATGCTTAAGTTTTGATTTTCCTTGTTTACATATTCTATTTCAATATTTGAAATAGAATATGGTTCAGTCAATTGAATACCAGTAGAGTTGACTGTAAATTGTATGGGGTATTTGTAAGAAACCTTATTAGCAATAGTTGTTGCTTCTCTTTGTACGTTAACAGACTCACTATTTACAATGGAAATTTTTGGATTATCTGTAACTTTAACGGAAAGTTCACTTATATCAAAAGTAAGTTTTTGCCCTAATATTTCGCTATTGTGATTGAGCTTGAGAGATAAATTAATAAATTTATTACTCGCAACAGCTCTATCAATAGCTTCTTTTTTGATGAATCCAGTAATTTTACAAGTACATTCTGGGAATTCACTTTTGTTTTCCTTAGCTTCGGTAAAAGTAGAAATTACATTGGGTTTTTCCTTCCAAATGTTAGTATCAAAACCGTCTTGAGATACTTGCCAAGATGTTGCATCACACAATGACGCAGGAATTCCTACAATGGTTCTTGTAATTTCTGTAGGTAATAAGTGTGTGGCGAATCCAGTCATTGATGGTTGAGTCGTAAAAGCAAAGCTATTTTGTAATTTTTTGTTTATTTTATCAAATTTTGGTAAGTCACTTAAGTCCCAATTTAAATTGTTATTTGGTAATTTATGAATTGACGTTCTAAAATCTTTTAAATTAAAAGCAACTTTGTTTTCATTTCCAGCACTTATATTTCCTTTGGCACTGAATATTCCCAATGAAACACCTGTTGAAAGTCTTCCATTCATACTAATGCTTTGGTCTGAATCAATAGCCCTATATGTCATTGTAGCCTTAAATTCAGATATATATTTTCCATTATTGTGTAAATGCTCGTTATTATTACGATTGTTTTTAAAATCTTCTAAATAAAGTTCCCATATTAATAAATGTGCATAGATAGATTTTGCGGTATTTTGTCTTAGTATAAGATATAAAGGACTAAAAAAATTACCAGTTAATGTAGTAATGGACGTTTGCTTTTTTGCTTCTGCTTTGAGGCTTGCTTTTAATTCTGCAACAGGTGCATTTACTTCTGATTCAATGTCTCCTACAAAATAACTCCCACAAGATTTTTGATAAAAAAAGCTCGGAAATCCATCTATGGGTGTTAAAACAGATTGCCCGAAATCAATAAGATTGTCGTTTATGCCAATAATACGTTTAGCAATAATATGATCTTGTTCATTAAAAGTTCCTTCTGTTATACGCAATACATCAGAAGGGGACAATGCAAGAAATAATAAATTATTTGCTGAAGCGGAAACATCAAATATCATAGTACCTCTAAGTCTATCTTCTCCATATCCTGATATAATTTCACGAGGTATAAATAATCTTTCATCATTTCGAGTGATTTTACAGGCGTTTCTTGCTTGCTCTTTATAAAGCGTTTGAATTTTATCACCTAATGAACCCTTTGGAAAAGGTTCAACTAAAGGTGGCGGAAAATCTTTCTTTTGTTGTTCTTCTTGTTTTTGCAATTCTTTTGTGAAACGCTTGGATTGCGAATAAGACATTTGTAACGATGTCAAAAAAATTGCGATTGTAAATAATAAGAGTTTCATACTTCTTAATTTTTTGTTAAGTTTTTTGTATTGAAATTAGGCATAACATCTTTATAAACGCAACCTTTGCGTTTATTTATTAAAAACTTGCGTTTATTTCCGATTTATCTGCTGGCTTATCCAGCATGATAAAACTCTCCGCAATGATTTCTACTACATATTTTTTATTCCCCTCCTTATCTTCATAAGAACGGGTTTTTATCTTTCCTTCTAAGTAAATGTGGCTACCTTTTCGTAAATACTTCCCTGCCAGTTCCGCCAAGTTGCGCCACGCTACTATATTGTGCCATTCTGTTTCACTTTGTATATTGCCCTCCTTATCTCGGTAACTTTCCGTAGTCGCTAAGGAAAACTTGGCAACGGTAGCTCCGCCCTCCAAGGTCTGCACCTCTGGCTCTTTGCCCAAGTTGCCTATGAGTGTAACTTTATTTAGCCCTCTCATTCACTTTTTTTATTTTTTCAAAAATAAACACTTGTTTTCAAATATCCAAATTATCCAAAGGGCTTTTTATTTGGTCAAAGCCCTTTGTTGTTACGTGTGTATATATTTCTGTAGTTTTCGTGCTTTCATGCCCAAGCAAAACTTGAATATAGCGCAAATCTGTGCCGTTTTCCAATAAATGTGTGGCAAAACTGTGGCGTAAGGTATGTACGCTTACTTTCTTTTTGATGCCTACTTTTTTGCAGATTTCTTGAAAAAATGTTTGCACACTTCTTGCCGTATATGCTCCCCCTTCTTGCCCCTCAAACAGGTATTCCTTGGGTTTGTATTCTTTGAAATATGTGCGTAACAAATCCAGCGTTTTGGGCGAAAGTAGCGTATAGCGGTCTTTTTTGCCCTTGCTTTGCGCTATCCTAATTTGCTTCCTTTCCGAATCTATGTCTTTGATTTTGAGATTAATCAGTTCACTTATCCTTAGCCCTGCCGAATAAATCACCATCAGAATCGCCCTGTGTTTTAGATTTTCTGTCCCCTTCAAGATTGCCGTAATTTCTTCTGTATTTAGCACCGTAGGCAAGGCTTTTTCCTTATCAGGTCTTTGCAAAAAGTAAAACTTGCGTTGTCCGCCCAAAACCTTTTCATAGTAAAACTTAATGGCATTAATTGCCTGATTCTGTGTAGAGGCAGATACTTTGCGGTCTATCACCAAATATTGGCAAAAGGCAATGATTTGTGCCTCATCTATTTTGTCTATTTCGGTGGTCGGGTAGTGATTGATAAACTCCTCAAAAAGGCTTTTATATGCCTTGATAGTGCGCTCGCTGTATCTTAACTCCTTCAATTTCAATATCATATTTTCAGGACAAGGGCGATAGTGAGGTACATCATATTCCGTTTTGCGAGGGACTTTGTTTGTATCTGTTTTTTCTTCTTCATAGCGAAAGTTTAGATTTTCTTCCTTCGCAACTTCTTGGATTTGAGCAAATAAAGCATCAGAAAAAGGAATCGTCCACCACTTGTTTTTGCTGTCCCATGCCCAAAAAGGCATTTTCTTTATCGCAACAGTCAGCGATTTATTAAATCCAAAAATCAGCTTGAGTCGCCCTGCTTTGGTTTTAAGTACCAAAATATCTTTTTCTCCTATTTTGCGTGTCGTGTCTGTGCCTGTTTTTACCTCTATCTCTTTATGAATGATGATGTTGGAAATTCTATCTTTAAAATATGCTTTGATAATTTCCAGATTATCAGGATAGTTAGGAACGAGCCAAACCCTTTGTGTTTTGTCAAACTTAGAGAAACGTAAGGTCAAGATAAATTTAGTATCTACTTCATTTTTAGGGAGTTTCAGTATAATCTTCCGCCCAATTACCTCCACCAAAACTGAAGAAACTTTGGGCAAACTTACTTCTTCTGTCTTAGGAATAGCAACCGCAGGTTTTGGCGATTCTTCTGCCTGTTTTTCTGCTGGCACAGGCTTATCTACCTCTATATCAGGGAAAAGCGATTTTAGCTTCCCAAACGCTTCTTTGGTATAAGGAATGTGCCAAGCCTTGTGTGTTGCACTCCACTTTGCGCCCTCTATTTGGCGAAGCATCACTACAAATTCCTGATTATACGGAAAATTAACTTTTATCCTTGTTTGCTCTCTATGAATAATTTTAGTTGCTTTTATCATAAAACTTGCGTTTATTTTCATTATTGCGAGTGATAAACGCAATAAAAATGGTGTTTTCTTGTTAGATTTACAGTCAAATATACAGGTTTACTTATCAAAGATTGAGTTAAAAAACAATACCTTGCCAATGAACACACTCCCAATCGTTTACACACCTACCCACAAAATACGTATCGTTACTGCCGCTTCGCTTTTTGATGGGCATGATGCGGCTATCAATATCATGCGGAGAATCATGCAAAGTGCTGGTGCTGAGGTGATTCACTTAGGGCATAATCGTTCCGTCCAAGAAATCGTAGATTGTGCTATCCAAGAAGACGTGCAGGGCATCGCGATTACCTCCTATCAGGGCGGTCATGTCGAGTATTTCAAATATATGTACGACCTCCTCAAAGCGCGCGGCGCAGGGCATATCCAAATTTTTGGCGGCGGTGGCGGCACTATTTTGCCCGCAGAAATAGAAGAACTTCATGCCTACGGGATTGCGCGCATTTACTCGCCCGATGATGGTAGGGCGATGGGTTTGCAAGGTATGATTAATGATTTGCTGGGCAAATGTGATTTTTCCACGATTGATGTAGCAGATTTTGCACTGTAAATTGGGGATTAGCGCGGCATAGTCAGCCCCAGCTTTCTTGCCTGCTCCAGCATGAACGGATAGGCTTCCTCATACACATTTTTAATCACCCCGTCCAGTATAGCCTCGCGGATTTGGACTTTGATGAAGCCCACTTCCTTGCTTGGCTTGAGGTCAAAAGTTTCCATGATGATTTCGCCCGTAATGACAGGTTGAAAATTTCGCATTTTGTCTTCTTCCTCTACCTCTGCCATGCGTTGCTCCACGCGAGCAAAGTTTTCCAAATAGCGTTTGACGCGTGTATGGTCTTTGGAGGTGATGTCTGCGCGGCAGAGCTTCATCAAGTCGTCCGCGTCATCACCCGCCTCGAATAGCAAACGCCTTACGGCTGAGTCAGTTACACCTTCTTTGACCAAGGCAATGGGGCGCAAATGTAGGCGCACCAGTTTTTGGACAAACTTCATTTTTTCGTTCATGGGCAACTTCAACTTTCTAAAAATATCAGGCACCATGCGTGCGCCGCGTTCCTCGTGTCCATGAAAAGTCCAACCCACTTTTTTGTCAAAACGCTTGGTCGCGGGCTTGGCAATGTCGTGCAGAATCGCCGCCCACCTTAGCCAGAGGTCATCAGTGAAAGCGCAAATATTGTCCAGCACCTTCAAGGTATGATAAAAATTATCTTTGTGCGTTTTGCCGTCCAGCTCTTCTGCGCCTTGGAGTTCTACCATTTCAGGGAAAAAAAGTTTGAGCAAACCACAGGCAAAGAGCAAGTTAAACCCATAAGAAGGTTTTTTGGAAAGAATAATTTTATTAAGTTCGTCCGCAATTCTTTCCCTGGAAATGATGCTGATTCTTTCCTTGTTGTTTATAATCGAGTCAAAAGTATCAGGGGCTATATCAAAGGAAAGTTGAGTAGCAAAGCGAATTGCGCGCATCATGCGTAGGGGGTCATCAGAAAAGGTGATATCAGGATTGAGTGGCGTGCGAATGATTTTCCTTCTGAGGTCATCAAGCCCACCAAAAGGGTCTATCAGTTCCCCAAAATCAGCTTGGTTTAGGCTGATAGCCAAAGTATTAATGGTAAAGTCCCTGCGGTTTTGGTCATCTTCCAGCGAGCCATCTTCTACAATAGGTTTGCGTGAGTCGCGTTGGTAAGATTCTTTGCGCGCGCCCACAAACTCCACCTCCCACTCACCCAAGCGCACCATTGCCGTTCCAAAATTTTTGAAAGTTGTAACCTCTACCTCTTTGTGATAGTTTTTGGCTACATTTTCCGCCAGTGCTATGCCGCTCCCCACGCAGACCACATCAATATCTTTGGAGGGGCGTTTCAAAATCAAATCCCTCACAAAGCCCCCCACGACATACGTATGGACGCTCATTTCTTGGGCAGTTTGTGCTAAGAGCGCAAAAACAGGATTTTGAAGCAAGGTTTCTTTGAAATTCATGCCCCAAAGATAAGCAGATTACAAAAATGTAACAAGTATTTTTTGATTTATTGCAAAATGGGTAATAAAGATTAAAGTTTTTAGCCAAATTCCCAAATTTTGATGCCGTTGTTGTGTGTTGAACGCTGTGTGCAACACCAACAACATAACAAATTCCCAAATTTTTATGCTTTCTTATTTCCTCAAAAAAATCGATACTCTGACAATTTTTGTGGAAAGTTCCCCCCGCTAAAGCGAGGGGAACTCGTAGAAACTCAGTCTGCCACAAAAATTGTCAGACAACCAAAAATCTTACTAAAAAAAAATATTCCTTTTTTTGTACCTTTTTGAAAAACTGGAATTAGGAGGGTATAAAACCTTTCATTGACGCTTTCAACCAGAAAACAAAGACTGTCAGATGGGCTGTAACCTTCTGACAGTTCTTTTATCATTTTTTCTAAAAAACGCCATTTTATGTAGTTTTTTATTTCATTTTTTCGTATATATTGGAGGTGGTAATTACTTTTGAAGAACGAACAAAACAATGAAATGACAGATATATTGATTTTACAAGAAAGAATAAAAAATTCTATTCTTGTCGGCGAAAGTGATTTTAGAGAGTTCAAATCCGCACTGGAAGGGCGACCTGATAATAAAAAGCCACGTCTTGCCAAGAAAATATGTGATGACATTGCTGAGGCTTTGGTGGCTTTTGCTAATACAGACGGCGGAGAGATAATTATTGGTATAGAAGACGATACCACTATAACAGGTGTGCTGCACTCAGAAGATGACATTCAAATGATGTTAAATTCCCCTAAGACTCACGTGTATGAAGGGCAGGAACTACCTATGGTTTATAGATTGAAAGCCACGATTGATGACAAAGTTGTCTTGTTTTTTCAGGTAGATAAAGGTCTTTCCGAAATATATCAGCTACGTGATGGGAGAGTAATGCGCCGAAATGAAAAACGGCAAACTGTTCCTGCCAATGTGAAAAAATTGCAGTTTGACCAACAAGAAATTAAGTCCAGAGAATATGACAGACAGTTTGTTGATGGCGCAACGGTCGCGGATTTAGACATTTCATTGCTTCAATCTTTGGCAGATAGTTATTTGAAAGGCTATACTGTCGAAAGATATTTACAACATTTGGGCTTGGCACAGTATGCTACAAATGGGCTACGACTTACCAGAGCCTCCGTCTTACTATTCGCAAAAGATATACAAAGGTGGCATCCGCGTTGCCAAGTTCGATTTATCAAAATAGCAGGAACAGAGTTACTTTCAGGAGAAAAATACAATGTAATTAGTGATGAGTTTGTGCAAGGCAATACTTATGAATTGATATTTAAGTCTTGGGAATCTATGCGCCCGTACTTGGCATATAGAACCGATTTTGGGGTAAATGCTCAATTTGAGCAAAAATTCATCTATCCCGAAGACGCTTGTAAAGAGGCTATACTCAACGCGATAGCCCATAGAGATTATGCCGCAGAAGGACGTGGAATAGAAGTTCATATTTTTGACGACCGAATGGAAATCAAAAGTCCAGGTGCGTTACTTTCTACGCTTACGGTGGAGGACTTAGAAGCATTGGATAATAGACACGATTCCCGAAATGCCAAAATTGCCTATACATTAAAAGTGAATAAGCTGATGCGTGAGATGGGAGAAGGCATGAAACGTATCTTTACATTGATGCAAGAAAGTAAACTGCAAAAACCCAAATTATATTCCAATACGGTTTGGTTTACAGTAACATTGTTTAAAAATTCAGATTTTATGCCAATACGATAAGAGTTTTGCGTTGAATTAATCACACTCAGAAAACTTAATTTACTGAAACCAGCATTGAATGGAAAATAATATTTACAGTCCCGACTACGTCAAAGGGCTATTTGATAGAATGAGTAGCTCGTATGAGCGCATGAACTTTATTACTTCTTTTGGTTTTTCAATTCGCTGGCGAAGACAATTTTTAGAAACTTTCAAACAGACAAATCACAAAGTAGAAATCATAGACCTGCTTACAGGAATGGGGGAAACTTGGTATGCGACCAAAAATAAGTTGCCAAATGCTCACTTGACCGCACTTGATTTTTCTGAGGGAATGTTAAAATATGCAAAACAGAAAAGTAAAACTAAATTCAATAACGAAGTAACAGTGCTTCAGCAAGACATCTTAAAAAACGAATTACCAAGCAATCATTACGATTTTGTTACCTGTGCATTTGGACTTAAAACTTTTAACGCCACACAATTACAAACATTGGCATTAGAAACCAAACGCATTTTAAAGCAAGGTGGACAGTTTTCGTTTATCGAGGTTTCCAAGCCAAACAATCAGCTATTAAAAACGCTTTATGGTTTTTACCTTGGAAAAGTTATTCCAATTTTGGGCAGATTATTACTTGGCAATCCAGCAGAATATAAAATGCTCTGGCAATACACCGAAAAATTTACTGATGCAAAAATAGCCACAGAAATATTTGAAAATGCGGGACTTAGTACCAATTTTAATTCCTATTTTTATGGCTGTGCGACAGGGTTTTATGGAACAAAAACAGAGGAACAAAGAAATTTGAACTTTTGAAATGTTGATTCTCCACCATCATAAATATTCAAAATGTAAAAAAACACCTTTAAAAAATTAATACCATGAAAAAAACATCTTTTTTGCTTATTTTTTCATCACTCTTGTTAGTGTGTTCATTGACAATGAGTTATGCACAAGCAGTAACGCTTAATACTACGGCTGATAACCTCGTTCCCAAAGCACTTTACCTGAACTGTGCCAATCAAATGCGTGTCAGTGTTGCCAACTATGCGCCCGAAAAAATTTCCTTCCAAGCCGAAGGCGCGGAACTGATAGTTGGGGAGAAAAAAGGAGAAATTACCCTTGTGCCTCATTTAGCCAAAGTAACTCTCCATATTTTGTATGAAGGTAAAATATTTGCGACTGAAAACTTCCCCGTCAGGTTATTGCCAAAGCCTGAGATAGACGTTTTGGCAAAAGGGAAATTGCTTTTTGAGCAGGGAGCTACTTTTGATAAAGAACTTTTGGAACTTATTACGCTACGCGTGAAGGCAAGTGAGGACATCGGAAGGGCTATTCCCCAAGATGCGCGCTACAAAGCGGGCGACTTTGAGGTCTATTTGGAAAGAAATAGTGAGAGAGTTGGCGAATTAATCACGAGCAGCGTCGAAACCATAGATTTGTCTGCCCTGATGAAAACTGCCCAAAGTGGTGATAAACTGGTAGTTGCACTCAAAAGTAGCGTCAAGCGACTCAATTTCAAGAACGAAATCGAAACTGTAAAAGTAGGAAGTCCTGTTTTTAAGTTTGCTGTTCATTAAATCAAAGCAATAAATCAACGAGAGTAATTAGAAATCGTATCTTTGGAAATGCCTAAGTAGCTCAACAAGTTTAAATGTTCTTTTGAGTTGTTAGCCTCCACACTTGCAGTGCGCCCGTAAAACGGTGGGTTATAGACTTTAACTAATTGATTATCTATTATTTAACACACCCTTTTAAGGGTGTGAGCTAAGAACAAACAATTTTGTTGAATTACTTATTTTTACGATTCAAATAAACTAAAAAATGTATCATCTATATACTTCGCTATCAGGCTATTATCTTTTTTTTATAGATTGGTATTTGTACCAGCAAAAATGGCGCGATGCTTTATCGTCTTTTTTGCTGGTATTTTCACCCACTCACTTGCTTGCGCGGGCTTTTGTTTTTTCTATGGCGCATCACAAAAGCGAAGATGAAATCCGCGCCGAATACGAAATCGTACAAAAGGCACAGCAAAATCCACAGTTTTTTGCGCCTCTCTACGAAAAATACTATGATGCTATTTTTGTTTATATCAATCGCCGCATAGAGGACGAAGAACTGACCGCCGACATGACCGCCCAAGTTTTTTATAAGTGCCTCAAAAGTTTGCAAAAGTATGATTTCCAAGGCGTGCCGTTTTCTGCTTGGCTTTTTAGAATTACGATTAACGAAATCAATCAGTTTTTTAAACAACAGCAAAGCAAGCAACGCGCAGTAAGTTTGAAGGAAAAACACATCAATATTCTTTTCGAAGAATTGCAGCACCACGACGTAGCAGACAAACATGATATTGTTACCAAATTATTGGAAAGTCTTGACAGTGAGGACGTTCAGTTTTTAGAATTGCGTTTTTTTGAAGACCGTTCTTTCAAAGAAATTGGTTTTCTGCTGGGGCTTACGGAGGTCAATGCCAAGGTAAAAACGTACCGCATTTTGGCAAAATTAAAAGAAAAAGCAGCGCAGTTGATGAGATGATATTAGCTCACTGCCCTACTTTTGTATAGCCGTATTTTTCCAAAATAGCCTGTCCCTCTGTGGAAAATAAAAATTGGTAAAATTGCTGTGCTACTGTCATTTTGGGCGTATTTTTTATGATTACTACGCCATGCGGAATCCCTATTTCTTGGGGCAGTTTTAGCCAAAATCCTTTGTTTTTGAGTTCTTTGGCAAACATGGCAGAGTTAGAGGTAAACGCCACATCGACCACGCCCGTTGCGATGTACTGATTTACCTTGCCAATGCTTTCTCCATAAACCAGCTTGCTTTTTATTTTATTTAATAAGTGGTTCTTTTTCAGGTACTTCATGGCTTCTTCTCCATACGGAGCAAGCTCTGGCTGGGCTATCGCAATGGTTTTAGTTGATTTGTTTTGCAGTAGATTATTCAGTTCTTTTGGTGTTGTTTTCGCACTCGTCCAGACGATTAACTGCCCAAAGGTGAAGGCTTTGGGGCTTGCCACTGTCAAGTTTTCCTTAGACAGCGTTTCAGGATAATCCATGTCCGCAGAGAGAAATATATCAAAAGGCGCGCCCTGCTGAATCTGCGTGCAAAGTACGCCCGACGAAGCGGTAATAATATCTACTTTCTCTCCATACTTTTTCTCAAAAGCAGTTTTGATTTCCTGCGCGGGAAATACTAAATTTGCTGCCGTAGCTACTCTAATTTGGGCAAAAGTAACCACACTCAGGCTTGAAAAAAGGAACAAAAAAACGAATTTTCGCATTATCAATCTGTAACTTAAAATACAATAAATGCAAATTACTAAAATTAGTGGCTAAAAAACAAAACGATGGAAACCAAAAAAGAAGAAAACCAACCGCCTGACATAGATAAGAAAACAGTAGAAAACTTACAACCACTTACAGACACACCACGCGAGGAGGAAGCAAGCGAGCAAGACGCTCCCAATGGCTTCCAACATTTTATTGATGTCAAAGGTGATTTCAAGAAGGCAATAGGGTGCGGCGGGTAATCAGTATCAATTTTAAAGCAAAATACAATGGTTAAAAAAGGATTATGGATTTTATTTGTGGCACTTGCAATTATCATTGGCTTGTACCCAGGTATTTACTTTTTGATAAACCGCAAATTTGGGCTATTAAGCTCAAAATCCGTTGAATTATTGACAAACACTCTTTGGAATGTGGGTTTTTATACACATATCATTTTGGGCGGCATTGCGTTGCTAATTGGCTGGACACAGTTCAGCTCAAAAATGAGGCTCAAAAATCTTACTTTACACAAACAAATTGGCAAGATTTACCTGATTATGGTGATGTTTAGCTCAGTAGCAGGCATTTACATTGGATTTTATGCCACTGGCGGGTTTGCATCTTCTCTGGGCTTTATTTGCTTGGGCGTTATTTGGTTTTACACCACGCTGAAAGCATATCTACACATCAAAAATAAGCAAATAGAGCTACATCAAAAAATGATGATTTATAGCTATGCGGCTTGTTTTTCTGCCGTAACCTTACGAATTTGGCTTCCTCTGTTGGTTTGGGCTTATGGTGATTTTGTAAAAGCATACGTGATTGTAGCGTGGCTGTGCTGGATTCCAAACTTAATTACCGCTATTTTTATCACGAAACAGATGAAAATACATCAAATATAAAATTTGACTAAATATCAATGAAACATCTTTCAGATTTATTGCTTTTGGGCGACCCGCGACTCTATGAGGTTTGCGCGCCTGTAAATGAGCAAGATAAGCCTTTTCTGCACGAGTGGATTGCTGACTTGCACCATGTGATGACGGAGATTCGGGCAAAATACAACTTTGGGCGAGCCATTGCCGCACCGCAGTTAGGCATTATGAAACGCCTGATTTACATGAATATAGATAAACCTGTGGTGTTTATAAACCCCCAACTCACCAATCTGAGTGAGGAAATGTTTGAACTTTGGGACGACTGCATGAGTTTTCCGCATTTGCTGGTAAGGGTCAAAAGGCACAAGGCTCTGACGATTCAATATTTGGACGAAAACTTTGTGCCGCAGTCTTGGCAACTGTCAGATGCACTTTCTGAGCTTTTACAACACGAATACGACCACTTGGACGGTATCCTCTGTACGATGCGAGCTATTGATAATCAGTCATTTACCTATCGCAATTTCAGCTAAAAAATAAAAACTACTGTCTATATTTCATAGAAGTACAGGTAGAAGGCATCAGGTATTTTTGGATAATTTGCATCATTGCCTCCTCTTTGTTGGGGGTAACGCCCACACCGTTCTCTTTTTTAAGCTCTTTTTCGTCAATCATTTCGCCTGAAAGAGGTTTTTTGCCTTTGAGTAGATAAAGTTCCCCTGCAAAAGTCATATAAAAAACATAGTTTTCTGAAATAGTTTCTACTTTGGTTTCTGTTTTTTTACCCACCTTGACCGTCGTTTTTTGTTCTGTTTTTTGCGTAACCTCTATGATTTTGTCTTGGTCTTTGGTAGTAAATTTGAAATCGTGAGCAAAGCCCAGGTAGCTTTTGCCTGCGGGCGCGGTGGTCGTGGTTTGGTATTGGGCGGGCGTACCTTGTGGGGTTTCAAGTTCTTTTACGCCACAAAAGCACTGCCCTTTGTATTTGGCATTTTCAAAAGCAATCGTTGTATAATGAATTATTTTCCACTCTTTTAGTGGGTCTTTTTTCAAGGTCAAAGCCACCGTTTCCTCTCCCGAAGACCAAATTTCCTTATTTTGTTCTTGCTCGTAAGTCGCTTCATAAATCGCAATGCCCACATCACCATTCACATACGCGCGCGTAATATTTTTGATTTTATAGTTGATTTGTAAGCCATCTTTGAGCAAAATACCTTTGAGGTGATTATCAAAACCTGCCAAATCACTGTCAAAAGCAGTGATTTTTTCGTTGAGGTCTGTGGTAATCAGCGTTCCCAGCACTTCCTTGTCCATGTAATTTAGTACCTTCCCTTTGTCTTTGCTCTTGCCAAAAGCACTGTAATTTTCACCAAAAGAAAAAACATATTTTTTGAGGGCTTCTTCCGCAGGGGAAAATTTTTTCTGCTGGGCAATGCCTTGCAGACCCAAGTTCAACAAAAGGAATAAGGAGAAAAAAAGAGTTTTCATACGCGTAATTTTCTTAGATTGAGGATAAAGATAAGATTTCTTATTCATTTTATAGGTGTTTGTAATACATTTTTTTTTATTTGTAACAATGGACTTGTGAGTTGATGAATTTATCATGTCTTTAGCACACAGATAATACTGATTTTTCCTGCTACTAATTTATTTGGTGGCAACCCCTTACTCACTTACAAGCAGCAGCAAGCAGGTTTTTCAACCAATTTTGGTCAACTATTTTATGGTTTAAAGCATGGCTTCTTGATAAAAAGCCACTGTCTTTGTGCTTGTACTTTGTTCTTGGTGCAAAAGGAGCAAAGTTAATGCAAAGCGCAAGCACTGGGTGTAAATCCGAATAAATAGATAACTTTCCGATAACTATTTTACGATGGCTGATTAAATCTAAATACTCAGCTTCTGTGATGGGAAAGCGTACAATTCGTTGCCAAAATTATTCATTTTTAACAATTTGTTACAGCACGCGTAGTCGTTTCTTTAGCGCACTTTGCAAGGATTTTATATGAGAGCCTAAGTCTTTTTATGACTGTTAGTCAGTAAGTTAAATTTTAAAAAATCATCTCTAATTATCTTTTATGTACCTATTTTTGTAAACAAATGATAGTTACACACTGTTAAAAACATAGACTAATACAAAAGCATATATAAACTATTTACATTTTTTATCTCTTTACCAAAGATGATGGACTTTTTAGAATTGGAACAGTCGCCCATGTTTGCGGAAACTGAAAATCAAGAAATGATAGCGCAAACAGTGCGCGATTTTGCCAAAAAACACATTACGCCTTTCCGCAATAAGTGGGACGACGAGCAGTATTTCCCTGTCGAAGTTTTCAAAAAAATGGGAGAACTTGGCTTGATGGGAATGTTAGTGCCTGATTATTATGGTGGTGCTAATTTTGGCTATTTCGAGTATGTAACGGCGATTGCAGAGTTGGCAAAAGCTGACCCATCTATTGGACTTTCTATGGCGGCACATAACTCTCTCTGTACCAATCATATACTGCTCTTTGGCGACGAATCACAAAAAGCAAGGTGGCTACCCAAGCTCGCCACTGCTGAGTGGATAGGCGCGTGGGGGCTTACTGAGCCTAATACAGGCTCTGATGCAGGCAATATGCGTACCGTAGCCGTCAAACAAGGCGATTACTGGGTGCTAAACGGTGCTAAAAACTTCATCACGCATGGCAAATCAGGCAATGTAGCCGTTGTGATTGCCAGAACGGGCGAAGTGGGCGATTCGCATGGCATGACCGCCTTTGTGGTTGAGAGAGGCACCAAAGGATTTACCGCAGGCAAAAAAGAGGACAAACTGGGCATGAGGCTTTCTGAAACCGCAGAAATGATATTTTCAGATTGTAGAATCCCCAAAGAAAACGTGCTGGGAGAGGTTGGGGCTGGTTTTATCCAATCTATGAAGGTGCTGGAAGGCGGCAGAATCTCGATTGCTGCACTGAGTCTTGGTATCGCGCAGGGTGCGTATGAAGCATCACTCGCCTACGCACAGGAACGTCACCAGTTCAATAAACCTATCGCTTCTTTCCAAGCCATTGCCTTTAAGCT
>JAAFJS010000015.1 GCA_013298985.1 Cytophagales bacterium | reverse complement strand
AACTCACTGCTTATGATTATGACGGCTGGGCAGTGATGGAGTGGGAATGTTGCCTCAAGCACCCCGAAGATGGCGCAAGGGAAGGCGCAGAGTTCATCAAAAATCACATCATCAGGGTAACAGAACGTGCTTTTGACGACTTTGCAGGCGCAGGCGCAGACGAGGCTTTTAATAAGAAGGTGTTAGGAATATAAAAAAATGGCTTCATTACTAAATAAATGCTTTCCTTTCAGGGAAGCATTTATTTTTGAAAGAATAATTTTTCTCTTG
This sequence comes from Cytophagales bacterium, assembly GCA_013298985.1. GTDB lineage: Bacteria > Bacteroidota > Bacteroidia > Cytophagales > Thermoflexibacteraceae > Thermoflexibacter. Next base: position 45,244 of record JAAFJS010000015.1, on the reverse strand, counting down.
AATATTGATTATTAAGTAATTGGACAAATGTAACTTTGCCTTTAGACGAAGTAAGTAATTCATAGCCAATTATTTATGTAATTTTTTAAATATAAATAAATAACTAATTAAGCAAAAGTAAAATTGCATCTATGCGATTGTAAGTTACTGATAAACAGCATATTCGCATAAATGTGAATGTACGTTTTAATTTGCTCAATTACTTAAGCATTTTATTTAATTCATTGATTATTAACATTTTACTATTTATGAATATCCAAAACATTTTTCTAAAAACGCTGCTCTTACTGTTTCTCTGTGCTTCTTGCAAAAAGCAAGTCAATGAAGAAGTCAAAGACTCGCCTGTTGCTACGAACGACTTTATGCACGCCAAGGGGAAATTAATCGTTGATGGTAGCGGAAATCCTATTGATTTGAAGGGAATCGCTTTTGGTAATGAAGTTTGGAGTGATAATGCCTTGCCCGAAACACATCATACAGAAGAAGACTTTGCAAGAGTTAAAAGCATGAATATGAATGTAATACGCTTTTACCTGAACTATAAAACTTTTGAGAATGACAATGCACCCTATCAGTACAAACAAGCAGGCTGGGCATGGATAGACAAAAATATTGCTTGGGCAAAAAAACATGGTATCTACCTCATTTTGAATATACACGTCCCGCAAGGTGGCTTCCAATCGCAAGGTAATGGAGATGCACTTTGGAATGTTGCAGAAAACCAGAATAGGCTGACAGCATTGTGGAAGGCAATCGCACAGAGATACAAAGAGGAGAAGCAAATCATTGGTTTTGGATTGGTCAATGAGCCAATTCCCACCTCAAGCAAGCAACAATGGCAGCAGTTAGCACAGCGTACTACAAACGAAATCAGATTGGTAGATACCAAGCACATTATTTTTATAGAACGCTGTATCGCCGTCAAAGGAGTGAGTCAGGAAGATGCAGACCTCAATTTTCCCATCATCAATGATAAAAATATCGTGTATGAATTTCACACTTACGACCCTTTTATCTACACACACCAGTTATTTACTTGGGCAGGGCTTGGTGATGGCGGAAAATATCCTGATGAAAGTATTATTAGTTACTCCAATGGAAACTGGTACACAGCCACCTTTGCCAATCCTACCATGCGTACTGGAAATACAGATTGGACGTACATAGAAGGCATTAAATATAAAATTACAGATGCCAAAATCAAAATAGGGCTACCTGCCTTGGTAGGTGCAAATGTAAGCGGCAAAGTTTATTTTGATGACCTCACTATCAAAGAATTTGATGAAAAAGGGGACTATATTCGTGATATTTTTTCACTTTCGCTTGATGACTTTGATGGCTGGGGCTATTGGAGTGAAAATAATACAGGCAAGGGGGAAATGGCAATGACAGGACGAAGCAATAATAAAAGTTTGTCCATAGAAAGAGCAACAAGTGATTGTAATTTAAGTAATTACACCAAAGTATTCATTCCTAAGCCCAATTATTCTTATCAAATCAATGGCTGGGTCAAAGGAGAAAACATTGCAAGCGGTGCAACTTGTAGATTGAGAATTGATTTTATAACGACCAATTCGCCTGTTAGTGGGAGGAATAAAGACATATTAGAAAGTAGTTTGAAGAAATATGTAGATTGGAGTAATACAAAAAATCTACCTATTTATATGGGCGAATTTGGGGTAGGTGTTCCCTGTTTTGCCAATGACAAAGGCGGACTCAAGTGGGTAAATGACATGATTGATATTGCGAGAGCCTACAAAATGCCGTTTACTTATCACGTTTATCACGAAGACAATTTTGGACTGTACTATGGCTATGGCACTTTGCCCAATCCCGCACTTGCCAATCAGCCTTTGATAGATTTTTTTAAGACAAAATTACAATAGCGCGCACTTTATTTGGTGTAGATAAATAGTATTTTTACTAAAAAAGAATCTTTTTTTGAAAAAAATGCTATTTTTTTAGTAAAAGTTTGAAAATAATTGAAATTTTTATCAAATTTGGCTAAAAATGTAAGCAAAATTTATAAAAACCTCAAAAATATGACCAAACTTAGATTTATAGCCTTACAGCAGGCGCAAAGCAGAACTCCTGTAACTGTTATTCCTCCCTCCAAAAAAGTTTCTGATTATTATGGCATGAACGTTTTTGGTGAAGAAGCGATGAAAGCAAATATTTCATCTGAAACCTACAAAAAATTAAGAGATTCCATAGACAAAGGCGAAGAAATGGACGACAATGTGGTCGATGCAGTTGCTTCTGCCATGAAAGTCTGGGCTATCGACAAGGGTGCGACCCACTTTACACACTGGTTTCAGCCACTTTCGGGTGTAACCGCAGAAAAGCATGATGCCTTTTTTGATGTGGCTGGTGCAGGCAAAGTCATAGAAAAATTCAAGGGCAGTGCCTTGGTACGCCAAGAGCCTGACGCATCTTCGTTCCCAAGTGGCGGAATCCGCAACACTTTCGAGGCAAGAGGCTACACTGCATGGGACCCTACTTCTCCCGCATTTATCATGGATTTGGGGGCGACCAAAACGCTTTGTATCCCTACTGTTTTCGTTTCTTACACCAGCGAAGCACTTGACCACAAAGCCCCACTTTTGAAGGCATTGGCGTTTATCGATAAAGCCGCCACTGCAGTTATCAGAGAATATTTTGACAAAGACGTAAATAAAGTAGTGGCTACACTGGGCATCGAACAGGAATATTTCTTGGTAGATAGAGCTTTGTACCATGCTCGCCCAGACCTCATGCTGGCTGGCAGAACCCTTTTTGGACACTCTCCCGCCAAAGGTCAGCAGTTAGAAGACCACTATTTTGGCTCTATTCCCGTTCGCGTACGTGATTTCATGGCAGATTTCGAGATTGAGGCGTTGAAACTTGGGATTCCTTTGCGTACTCGCCACAACGAAGTCGCCCCTGGGCAGTTTGAGTGCGCGCCTACTTTCGAAGAAGTGAATTTAGCAAACGACCACAACCAGCTCATCATGGACATCATCGACAAGGTAGCTGAAAGGCACAATTTGAAAGCTATTTTACATGAAAAACCGTTTGCAGGCATCAATGGTAGCGGCAAGCATAATAACTGGGCTTTGGCAACCAATACTGGCGTAAACCTCTTGGGACCAAGCAGCAAAGCAAAAGAAAATTTACAGTTCCTCACTTTCTTTGTCAATACTGTAAAAGCGGTTTATGAAAATGATGATTTGTTGCGCGCAAGTATCGCTTCTGCACCTAACGACTTCCGATTGGGCGCAAACGAAGCTCCTCCTGCGATTATGTCCGTTTTCATTGGCAAACAAATGACGGAAGTGCTGGACGAACTCGAAAGCAATGGCAATATCAAGGTCGACAAAGGCGATAATATGTATATGAAATTGGGCATTGACAAGATTCCGCCTATTTTGCTTGATAATACTGACCGTAACCGTACTTCTCCTTTTGCCTTCACAGGAAACAAATTTGAGTTCCGCGCTGTAGGTTCTTCTGCTAACTGCGCGACTGCCATGACGATTCTGAATACTATCGTGGCTGACCAACTGGTAAAATTCAAAGAAGAAGTTGATGCCAAAATAGCCAAAGACATGAAAAAAGAATTGGCTATCGTTGAGGTATTGCGCGAATACATTAAATCGTCCAAGAAAATTCGCTTCGAAGGCAATGGTTACAGCGAAGAGTGGGTCAAAGAGGCTGAAAAACGCAAACTTGGCAATATCAAAACTACGCCACACGCCCTCCAATCTTATTTGAGCAAAAGCGCACACAAAGTATTGGTAGGCAACAAGATAGTGAGTGAAAGAGAGCTACACGCACGCGTAGAAATCATGCACGACCAATACACGCTGAAAACGCAAATTGAATCTCGTGCCTTGGGCAATTTTGCCATGAATCAAATCATTCCTGCGGCAGTAAACTACCAAAACAAGCTGATTAGCAATGCAGAAGGCTTGCAAGATATTGGCTTGAAGGAAGAAGCAAAATTCTTTATAGACTTGATTAAGAGCATTTCACAGCATATTTTGGCTATCAAAACCAATGTAGATGCCATGGTAGAGGCTCGCAAAGAGGCAAACGAACTGGAAGGACACAAAAAATCAGTTGCCTACTGCGAAAAAGTAAAGCCTTTCTTTGATGTGATTCGCTACAATATAGATAAGCTCGAACTTATCGTAGATAACGAAGAGTGGCCTATCGTCAAATACAGAGAATTACTTTTTGTGAAATAAAAACACATAGATTATCTCTCAGTAATAGTATAACGTTTTTGCTGACAGATAATTAAGCACCAGTTTGGAGAATAAAAAAAGAAGAAGGCTTGCAAGATTTTGCGAGTCTTCTTCTTTTTTATAAAAATATTGAACTTTTATGTAGTTTTTTAATTAATATTTACGTAATATTATTGCCAAATACAAACTAAAAACCTTCTTAATCATGACACGCCAAATCACTTTTCTCATTATACTGTTACTTATAATGGTAACTGCCTGCAACAAACCATCACTCCAAAGTGAAAAAGAAGACAGTATTGCCACCTCTTTCGAGGAATGGGTGATGCAGTTTCCTACCCAAGATGCTGTCATTGAAGGTATTAACCAAGAAAATGCCTTAGATTTTAGCGAAAGCCCTGAAATAGAGTCAGTCTATTTCCAAAGTTTCTTAGAAGGCAAATCTTATCTCAATGAGCAAGCAGAAAAAATAGCGTTTGCCAAAAAAACCATTGACAATCAAGAAATTACATACAGAGTAGCCATAAAAATCTCCTTGAGTTCCCAGTTTCATTCACTCATCATTTCTGCCAATACAGAAGGCGACCCCACGCACGAATGGGCATATTATCTACTCAATTATACCAAAGAAGGCACTTATATTGATGGCATTTTACTCTCTTATCGCAACAGCTATCAGTCAAAAGAAGCTACTACTACCATCATGCAAAGCGAATATCGCTATGTAAGTTTTTTACCCAAAAACCAGCTTCATTTTACTGATGTAAATTATGACAATACCCTGCAAAGCAATGTTTTAGCGGAGGAAAAAAATACAATGCTGACTTCCACAGGCGATAAAGAGGTAGGCTATTTTAGAGAAAGTTGGTATGAGATAGTGCAGAATGGGGCTTTCAAACTGCTAAAACAAGTGGAAAGAAATAAAAATGAAGCCCGTCCATAAAATAAATGAATTATTTGTGGGAAAATCAAATTCCTTTTCCTACCTTTGCAGTCCAAAAAAGAAAAGCAATTACAAATTTTGTTATAAATATAAAAGGCAATGGCAAATCATAAGTCGGCAATTAAAAGAATTAGAGCAAACGAAAAAAAGCGTTTGAGAAATAGGTATCAAGCAAAAACGGCTCGTACTTACATCAGAAAACTCCGCGAAACAGAAGATAAAGTGGAAGCGCAAGCATTATTAAAGATAGTACATTCTATGATTGATAAATTGGCAAGAAAAAATATCATTCATAAGAACAATGCTGCACATAAAAAATCTAAATTAGCCAAGTTCGTAACCGCTTTGGCATAGTTTTAGTTTTTCACAGGCTTTCAGGCTATTTGGTCATGGAGAATTTTCTCTTTGACCTTTTTGTTTTATTTATTCCCAAAGCACCAGATTTACACAAGTGGGTTGCATTGCCGCTTGTGCAGTCTTACCCATCATACTCCCCACTCACGCGCGTATCTTCTATTTTCAAAAATTTTTCCATTTTTGCCTCTATGAACCTTCCTTCCTCAGATTTTGGGAGGCTACTCACCAATTCGATGTCTTTGTTAGACTTATCAATCAGATTGACGCTATAAGAATAAGTCGTGCTATTTTTACCCTTGTGAATATGCTGTTTCACATAGAGTTGCTTTATGTCGTGCTTAAAAATCTCCTTGCTACCACTCCAAAATAGTGGCGCAATCTTTACACTTACATTGTCATAACCCACTGTTATCGTAGTGCTATTAAAGATATTTGCCAATCCGTAATAAAAGACAAAAAAGCCAGCCAGAATAAAAGGAATCATAAAAAATAATATGAAAGACTCTCCGCTTTCTATGCCAGTAATAAACCCAAAATAGATAATACTATTCCAAAAAAGGGAAAAGCCAATTAGCGCATAGCCCATCATCTTGCTCCATTTGTAGGTGATAATGAGTGAGTTTCTATCTTCTTCTACCTGTATATTTTCAGGCATGGGCAGTAATTTTTCTTCCTTATTCATATTTATTTGTGTGTTTTACTGTGAATCATCAGGCGTGCAAAACCTTGAAAACCAACTCTTTCAAGATTTGTCCTTCATCTATGCTGGCATTGATTCCTTTGGAATGGAGGTCTGCCTCGTGCAAAAAACCAATGATTTTAACTACTTTGCCAATAGGGTAATTCTTGCTTGCCGTAACGTAGTCATCTGCAAAAAACGGATTAATGCCTAATGTTTTCGCGATGCCTTGCTTGCTTTTGTCTTCGCTGTGGTGGGCGAGCATGACTTTGGTAAAATAACTATACAGCAAGGCAATGATAGGAATAATAGGATTATTTTTAGGATTGGTCGCAAAATAATTGATGATTTTATTTGCCTTTAAGATGTCTTTTTTTGTCAAAGCATCTTGGAGTTCAAAGGTATTGTATTCTTTGCTGATACCCACATATTTACTCACCAAGTCCTCTGTGATTTGTACTTTTTCAGTAAAATTAATCAGCAATTTATCTATTTCGTTTGCCATTCGGCTGAGGTCATTGCCTATAAATTCTGCCAAAAGTAAGACTGCTTTGTCATTGATTTTGAATCCTTTATCTTGGAAGTAACCAGTAACCCACGCAGGAACTTGATTTTCGTAGGGCTTTTTGGTTTCTACAAAAATGCTTTCTTTGGCAATCGTTTGGGCGAGTTTGCTCCTGCCGTCTAACTTTTTATATTTGTGGCAAAACACCAGAATTGTACTTGGAACGGGTTTTAAGCAATAATTTTGCAACATAGTGCGTGCCTTTTCTTGCCCCAAATCTGAGATTTCTTGCGCTTCTTTTATAATCACTACCTGCCTTTGCGCCATCACAGGAAAGCGACGTGCGATATTGAGCAGACCTACTATGTTAGCATCTTTTCCGTAAAGTACGGTTTGGTTAAATCCTTTTTCTTCGGGTTTAAGTGCGTGATTTTCAATATATTCTGAAATTAAATCTATGTAGTAAGGCTCTTCACCTTGCAGAAAATAGACAGGTGAATATTTATTGGCTTTGAGGTCTTTGAGAACCGAATCTGCGGTATGTGCCATGTTTAGTGATTTCCTTGTGGAACGGCTTTGTAGAGGCGGCAAATATTGTGTCCTTCTTTGCGCTCGACTTCTATATTGTCCATGATGCGTTTGAGCAAGATTAAGCCCATGCTTCCATTGCGTTTTTCGTGGATAATCTGCTGAATATCAGGAACTTTGTATTCTAATAAATTAAAAGAATCGTGAGATTGGTCATGAATCTCAAAGATGAAAATATTGTTTTCGTTTTTGACTTTTACCTCGATAAATTCATTTTTATTGCATTGGTGCGAGTGAATAATGAGGTTGGCACAGAGTTCATCTATGGCGAGAATCATTAAGTTGGTATCATTGGCAGATAAATTATACCTGCTCAAAGCCCCCTCAACGAAGTACCTGATTTCTTTTAAGTTTTCTTTAGTGCAAGGAACTTGTAAGCTGTGCATCATTGATATATTTTTTTGCGTCATCTTTCGAAGTTTTAATCACTATGAGTTGGTCTAACCCCAAGATTCTGAACACGTTAATAATTTTGTCATTGAGTCCAAAAAGTACCAACTGAATATTTTTTTCCGCACATTCTTCTAAGCGAGAAGTGAATGCACCAATTCCTGGCGAGGAGATGTAGTGCAGTTCGGCGCAATTAATCAGAATATTTTTGATATTGGTAATAATCGCCTTTTCCAGTGCATTATCAAGCAATATGGAGGAACTTGCGTCTAAATCCCCAATAATCTGAATAATATGAAACTTGTCCTCTATAATTGTATGAAGTTCCATTGTGTTTGTTTACGTTAAAAAAGAAAATAAGTTTACGAAATTAATACTAATTTTTGCGAGAATCGGATTTTATATGATTTTTTTTACTCCATATCTTTTTAAGTAACAGTTTGAAAACTATGATTTTGCCCTGATGACTTACCACCCGATGCCATAGTCTTCGCCATGATTGCTTGACCCGCCCCAAAAACTTCCATTTAGCCAATCAAAATAAATGGCATTGATGGGTCCACTGGTGCGGTCTTGGTAAGTGAGTTTGTAGCCCATTTTTGTGAGTTCTTTGCGTATCCATGCAGGCATTGAGCTATTGAGGGTCAGTCCGCCAATGCTTTTTTCGTGGTTTCCAAAACTTGAATACATTTGTAAGGTCTTGAAACTTGGGGCTTCGCAGGCTTCCTGAACGGTCATGCCAAACTCGGCTACGTTAAGAAAAAATTGGAGTAAGAGTTGGTCTTGTTCGTCGCCCGCTTGCTTGGCAAAAGAGAGAAATGGTTTTCCGTCTTTGAGCGCAAGGCTTGGCGTAAGCGTTACGCGGGGGCGTTTGCCTGGCTCTACCACATTGAACGGATTTTCGCTTTCGTCAAGCACAAAAGATTGCATACGCTGGCTCATGCCAATTCCTGTGTTCCCCGCGATGCAGGCTGGCACCCAACCACCACTGGGCGTGATAGATACGACCCAGCCTTCCTTGTCTGCTGCCTCGATGGAGGTAGTCCCTGCGGCAAAGCCCTCCAAAAATTGCTCGTTAGTAGGGTCTATTTGTGCCTTTGAGCTGAGAGATGCCTTTCCCCATTTTTCCAATAGATTGAGGTATGGATTTACCGTTCCCTCATACGAGTATGGATTCCCAGGGCTGATTTTTGGGTCATTCATGTTTGGATTTATCAATTTACTGCGCTCTTTGGCGTATTCTTTGGAAAGCAAGCCTTTCATAGGTTCTGCGGGCGCAAAGGCGGGGTCGCCATAATAAAAGTCGCGGTCAGCAAACGCCAAGTTCATCGCCTGATAAAGTGTATGAATATAATTGGTGGAATTATAACCCATGCTTTTGAGGTCGAAGTTTTCCAAAATATTCAAGGTCTGCAACATTGCAGGACCTTGTGTCCACTGTTGGAGTTTATAAACTTCGATGCCTTTGTAGGTTGTCATCATGGGTTCTTCGATTTTCACTTTCCAGTTTGCCAAGTCTTCTTCTGTGATTAGACCGCCTTGCTCCCTGCACCCGCGCGAAAACTCTTTGGCTATATCACCTTTGTAAAATCTATCGTAAGCGGCATAAATGGCTTCTTTTCTTGTTTTTTTCTTTTTCAAAGCCTCTTGTTCTGCCTCTACCAACTTTTTCAGCATTTCCAAGAGGTCTTTTTGCACAAAAATCTCTCCTGCATTGGGTGCTTCACGCTTTTCGCCCAAATGTGGTAAAAAAACTTTTGTAGAATATTGCCACTTTTTAATCTCCTCTTTCCCGCGTTCTATGGACTGCGCCGTTTGCGCCTCGATAGGATAGCCTTCTGCCAGCTGCATTGCGGGTGCAAGCACTTCCTTCAAACTCATTGTGCCGTATTCGGCAAGCATCGTAAGCAACCCACCCGCAGTGCCAGGTGTTACGGCGGCAAGCGGTCCAAACTCAGGAGGATATTTCATGCCTTTGTTTTTGAAAAAATCTGCTGTCGCTCCCGTAGGTGCTACGCCCAAGGCATTAATAGCAATCACTTTTTTGGTTTTGGGGTGATAAATAAGTGCCTGTGTTTCACCACCCCAGCTCAGTACGTCCCACATAGTACAGGTTGCCGCCAACATCGCGCAGGAGGCATCTACTGCATTGCCACCTTTGGTAAAAATCATCGCGCCTGCCGTTGCCGCCAAGGGTTTGCCCGTAATCGCCATCCAGTGCTTTCCATGCAGTGGTGGTTTTTGCGTAAGCACAGGTAAATTATTGAAAGACTGACTATTGGCAAAATGAAAACCTATCATTAGCCATGCAAAAAGGAAACTTTTTTTCATATTTTTGGAGTAAATACTACAAATTTTTGATTTCTTATTTTTTAATATATGCTAAAAACGTATAGAAAGCAATGTCATTTTTTACATCTGCGAATTGCATATTTTCAACTTTTTATGCAAATATATGAAAAATGGAAACGAAGCTACATTTTTTGGACTTGCTTTTTATTTTTATAATTACCTTTGCAAAAAAAACAGCCATTTCAATTTTTTTCTATGAAACAAATCCATAAATTTTTTGCGCCCCCATTGCTTGTTCTTTTCTTGGTTCTAAGCTGTAAAATAGCTGAAAATCAGGGAACTAAAAATGCAAAAATCGTAGAAAATACACCTGTCAAAGTGCAGGATACAACTGCCCAAACCGAGCCTGCCTTTACCAAACTGCTGGACGAGGCGGTGGTAGATACAACCGAAAAAATAGATGAAACGCCTATCTGGGTAGCGCGCAAAGGAGAGTACAATCCCGAACGAACTAAAAAGTTTAAATTGATTCATACCAAGCTGGAAGTGGGCTTTAATTGGCAGAAACAACATCTGAACGGCATAGCCACACTAACGATGTCCCCTTACTTTTATGCCCAAGATTCGGTGGAGTTAGATGCCAAAGGCTTTGATATTCAGAAAGTTGAGCTTGTAGGCAGTAAAAATATACAAGTCCTAAAATACAATTATGACAACAGAAAACTAAAAATAGGCTTGGGGAAAAAGTTTGGCAGAAACGAAAAACTGGACTTGAAAATAACCTATACCGCCAAGCCAAACGAACTGGAAGTCAATGGTAGTGAGGCTATTACAGCCGATAAAGGACTTTATTTTATCAATCCACTAAATACAGACCACACGAAGCCGCAGCAAATCTGGACACAAGGCGAAACAGAGGCAAATTCTTGCTGGTTTCCTACCTTTGATGCACCTAATGTCAAAACTACACAAGAAATGTTTATTACCATTGAAAATCAATTTACTACACTCTCCAATGGCAAATTTTTAGGTTCAAAAGACAATGCAAATGGCACGCGCACAGACCATTGGCTACAGGAAAAACCTCATGCGCCTTACCTTTTTATGATGGCGATTGGCAAGTATGCAGTGGTCAAAGACAAATGGAGAAATACCGAACTGACTTATTATGTAGAGCCTGAATATCAGCAATATGCCAAAGCAATTTTTGGGCATACGCCAGAAATGATGGAGTTTTTTTCCAACCTATTAGATTATCCGTATCCTTGGGACAAGTACGCGCAGGTAGTCGTTCGCGACTTCGTGTCAGGTGCGATGGAAAATACTTCTGCCACTATTTTCATGGAGCAGTTGCAGGTTGATAACCGCTATTTGGTAGATGATAACCATGACGGAATCATAGCCCACGAGCTTTTTCATCATTGGTTTGGTGATTTGGTAACAACCGAATCTTGGGCTAATCTGCCGCTGAATGAATCTTTTGCGACCTATTCCGAGTACCTTTGGAATCAGCACAAATACGGACAGGGTGATGCGGACGACTGGTGGAAAGAGGAACTCAGCCAGTATCTATCAGAGGCACAAAGCAAGCAAGAACCTTTGATTCGCTATTATTATTTGGACAGAGAAGATATGCTGGACAGCCATTCTTACGCCAAGGGAGGCTTGATTCTCCATATGTTGCGGAAAATAGTGGGAGATGAGGCTTTTTTTGAGGCTTTGCAGTCTTATTTGAAGAAAAATCAGTACGGAACGGCTGAAATTCATAAACTTCGTATTGCTTTTGAGGAAGTTACGGGGGAGGATTTGCATTGGTTTTTTGACCAGTGGTTTATGTCCGCAGGACACCCCAACCTGACCGTTACAGACTCTTTTGCACAGGGCGAAGTCATCTTAAAAGTGGTACAAAACCAAGATGAAAAATATACGCCTATTTACAAACTGCCTATTTGTATTGATATTTGGACAAATGGAAAAAAAGAAAGACATCAAATTACCATTACCCAAAAAGAACAAGAATTTCGCTTCAAAAAAAGCCAACAGCCTGATTTGGTTTATTTTGACGGTGAAACGCAGTTGGTAGGCGAGGTCAAGCACCAAAGGACGATGGAAAAATACATTTTTCAGTACAAAAACTCTGAAAAATATTTGGCGCGACTGGAAGCGATGAGCCATTTACAAGACCAAGTAAATGAAAATGATGAAGTTAGAAATACTGTATTTGGAGCATTAAATGATGAGTTTTGGCAGATTCGTCAGGAAGCAGCACGCGCCTTGGAGCGTTATACTGGTGATACAGACAAGGCAAAATACATTGAAAAACTAAAAAATATGGCTCTGAATGACAAAAAATCATTGGTTAGAGCAGTGGTAATCAATTCATTAGCGGCTTTGGACAAAGGCAATAGCAGTATTTTTCTTCAAACGATGAATGATAGCTCCTACACCGTTTTAGCAAATTCCTTATACGCTTATGCCAATACAGGCGGCGAGAACATTCAGAACAAGGTAGAAAGATTTGAAAAGGTAGATAACTTTGTAATTGTAAGGACTTTGGCAGAGTTTTATAGTTATTATAATACCGAGGGCAAGATAGATTGGTATATGAGCAAGATGGAATCGCGTTCGGGAGGCGAGATGATGTACCTCTTGGATTATTTTACAGCTTACCTGACCAATCAGAGTGCTTTAATCCAAAAAAGAGGAGCTAACTTGCTGATAGGCAAAGCAAAAAACGACCCCAACCCAACGGCGCGGGTTTCTTCTTACCTCGCTCTGAAAAAATTAGAAAAAGTAGATGATTTGAAGGTTATTTTAAAGCAAATCATTGATGGTGAGAAAGATAAACGCGCTTTGCAATATTATGAAATGTTGAAAGAGAATTAATAGTTGGGTGAATCGACGTTTATTTGTAAAAAAACTGCTTGAATAGACCCAATCACTTTTTGGCGTTAAAAAAATTTTATCTTTCATCTTTTTGTAATTAAGCAATTTATTTGACTAATTGCAAATCTTAACGCTAATCATCAATACCAACGTGGCAAAAAAAGACATTAAACAAAGACATATCCAATCTGTACTCTGCTTTACGACCTATTTCAAGGGAGTACAATTCATGCAAACCTGCAAAGAACTGGGGTGCAAGGTCATGCTCATCACTTCCAAAAAGTTAGAGAACAAGGAATGGCCTCGCGAAAGTTTGGACGAGATTTTTTACATTGGTGATGACAACGACAATGTAAATATGGAAAATGTGATGAAAGGAATTGCCTACATCATGCGTGAACACAAGTTTGACCTCATTGTTGCCTTAGATGACTATGATGTCGAGCGCGTTGCCCATGTCCGCGAGGAGTTTAGAATGGCTGGCATGGGTCAGACTACTGCGCGACATTTCAGGGACAAGCTCGCTATGCGCGTGCAGGCACAAGACAGCGGCTTGCTTGTTCCGCCATTTTCTGATGTTTTTAATAATGAAACTGTTAAGGAATATATAGACAAAGTGCCTGCGCCTTGGGTATTAAAACCTCGTTCGGCAGCTTCGGCAATCGGCATCAAAAAAATTCATACGGCTGACCAACTTTGGCAAATCTTAGACAGTCTGGGCGATAGGCGTTTCCAGTACCTATTAGAGCAATTTATTCCTGGTGATGTTTTTCACGTAGATGCACTGACGAATCAAGATAAAGTCATATTTGCTCGCGCACATCAATACATGAATACCCCTATGGAGGTAGCGCACGAAGGCGGTGTATTTCGTTCTCACACCATGACTTATGGCACTGACGAAGAAAAAGCACTCTTAGCCATGAACCAAGCCGTACTCCAGTCTTTTGGCTTGCGTCGTGGGGCTTCTCATACCGAGTTTATCAAAGCGCACGCAGACGGAAAGCTCTATTTCTTAGAAACTTCGGCACGCGTGGGTGGCGCAAATATTGTGGAAATGGTAGAGGCTTCGAGTGGTATCAATCTGTGGAGTGAATGGGCAAAAATGGAGGTATATCAAGACGAGTACAAACTTCCTAAGATTAATAAAGACTATTCGGGCATCATTGTTTCATTGGCGAAACAGCTTCACCCTGATACTTCTGCCTATAATGACCCCGAAATATGCTGGCGAATGAATATGGAGATGCACGCAGGACTGATAGTGAGAAGCAAAAAACTGGACAGAATCAAAGAGTTACTTCATCAATACGCTAATCGTTATTACCAAGACTTCGTAGCTACTGCGCCACCAAGGGAAGTACCAGGTTAATGAAGTCTTTTAAAGGTCTATTTTGCAATTTTATAAAATTTTATATATTCTAATTAATTGAAAATGAAAACCTTATCTCTCAAAAACCTGACCTTAGCGACAATAATTTCGCTTCTGTTCTCTGCCTGCGGTGGCTCAGGCTCACAAACTGCCGAACAAAAACAAGACAGCACCGTTGCTACTACTCCTGCGGAAACAGCCATGAAGGATTATATCAAGGACGAAACCAAAGAAGAACGCGACGCACGCATGAAATGGTGGAAAGACGCACGTTTTGGAATGTTTATTCACTGGGGCTTGTATGCCATTCCTGCGGGTCAGCACAAGGATTCTGTGCTGAGGCAAGACCAGATTGGCGAGTGGATTATGAATTCAGCTCGTATTCCTGTGGCTGAATATGAGGAATATGCCAAGCAGTTCAATCCTACCAAGTATGATGCGAAGGAATGGGTACGCATCGCCAAAGACGCAGGCATGAAGTACATCGTCATCACCTCGAAGCACCATGATGGCTTTGGCTTGTGGGATTCCAAAGTTTCTAACTATGACATCATGGATTTTGCACCCTACAAGAAAGACATTCTCAGGGCATTGGCTGACGAGTGCAAGGCACAAGGCATTATTTTGTGTTTTTATCATTCCATCATGGACTGGCATCACCCTGACGCACAGGCTCCTCACTTTCCAGAATATCATACAAATAAAAAGAGCAACCCAAATTTTGGTAAATATGTAGCTAATTACATGAAACCCCAGCTTGATGAATTAGTTAAAAATTATGACCCTGCTGTGATTTGGTTTGATGGAGAATGGATTCCTGAATGGACAGAGCCACAGGGCAAGGATTTATACAATTATTTGAGAAATATGAAGCCTTCACTCATCATCAATAATCGCGTGGGCAAGGGCAGAAAAGGTATGCAAGGCATGAACGAAAACGCAGACGCGGCAGGTGATTTTGGTACACCCGAACAGGAAATTTTGGAGGGCAAGTCTGACGGGCTTCCTTGGGAATCCTGTATGACGATGAACGATACTTGGGGCTTCAAAAAGAATGATAACAAGTGGAAATCTGCGGAAATGCTGGTGCATAATTTAGTAGATATTTCCTCCAAAGGCGGCAATTACTTGCTCAATATCGGACCCAAAGCTGATGGCGAAATTCCTGCACCCAGTGTAGAACGCCTCGCTGAAATGGGTAAGTGGCTCAATGTGAACGGAGAAGCTATTTATACAACCCAAAGCCTCAATAACTACAAAGAAGGCGAAACCATACGCTATACCCAAAGTGCAGATAAAAACTATATTTATGCTATCAGCTTAAAGTGGGTAGGCAAAGCCTTGAATATCAAAAATATAGTACCCAAAGAAGGCTCTGAAATCAAAATGCTTGGCGTGGAAACTCCTCTAAAATGGACTTATGATGCCACCAAAGGCTTGACCATCGAGATTCCAAAGGAACTACAAGCGGACGCAAAACGCCCCTGCAAGTACGCCTATACATTTAAGATAGAAGGAACTGAAAAATAAAAATTTTTAGGTCTAAAAGGCTGCCCGAAAAGTCAGGTTTTTTAATTTTAGCCTCACCGTTTTAACGGCAAGATTTTTGGGCAGCCTCTTTTTTATACGAGGCAAATAGGGGCTATAACAAAAAAAATTTAATAAACCACATCTACATTCCCCAGCCAGTAAGTGCCATGTAAGGTCAAAGAGAACTGAATTTGAGGCGTTTCCGCTGGTTTGTTTCCTGTAAGTTTCCTTAACCAGCTCTTGCGTTTGTCTTTCATGGTAAAATTTCCACCAAAAAACTGTGCTTCTTGCTGGATAGAGCCGCCCATGGGGAGAAGTATTTTTATCTCACCTAAGCCTCCACCCACCCAAATATCGATGTGCTTACCTGCCAAATCTTCATTTCTGAGGTCTATCACAGTCTTGCCTAATAAACACTCCACGTGCAACTTAAAGCGATTTCCTTCTAACTGACTCTTGCGAAAATCAATCGTTTGTGAACTCATCACCGCTAAGAAATTCATTGTTAGCGCGCCTAATTGTGATATTTGTCGCTTGTCTTCATTCATAATGGCTCGGTAAACATCAGTACCTTGCTCAGATGGCAAGTGATTAGCCAAACCCGAAGACTTAACTTCTTGAATAGCAGAGTTTTGAGGAAACAACTTGTTTTTTATTTCAGCAGGAAAGTCAAATACAGTCATTTCCAGTTCTTCTATGGACTTGGCGGCAAGAGCCTCGTTGAGTCTATTTTCGTATTCTGTATCATCAAGATTCTGATTTGTAAAAGCCGTTTGTAACTCCTCAATCACCTCCTCTCGCTTTTTGGGTAGTCCATAGATTGTTTTCATATCAAGATTAGTTAAAAGATATTTATATAAAATTTTTCAAAAATAATATAATATTTATTAAATGCGCGGAAAAATAAAAGTTCCTTTTTGATGCCATAATTCCTCTGCCAATTTTTCTCCCCAAACCTGATAGGCAAGTTCCGAAGGGTGAATACCATCAATGCTCAAATATTGAGGTTCTGCTGGAAAAATAGCTTGTGAATAGCTCAAATATAGTTGTTTTTTTGCCCATTTTTTAGTAGCATTATCAAGAGCTGAGGCGCATAAGCCCAAAATGAAACGCAAAGGCTGAGGAATAGCCGTAAAACTACCCACAGGTGGAATATTTGCCAATAAAATTACACTGTTTTCTGTCATACCTCTCACTTTTTCAGTGAGTTGTGTGAGATACGCGAGCCAATGCTTAGGGCTATGCAGACGAAAAACATCATTTGCCCCCAAAGCAATCACCACAAAATCTACTTTTCTAATTTCTTGCGTATCAAGTATTTCTGAGGAAAACTCTTTGATAGTAACCCCATTTTTACCAATGGCTTGCCAGTGGATTTGGGCATTGGCTTTCTGAGCTAAGTAGTGAGCAATCTGCCCTGCCAAGGCAGATTCTTGGGTGCGTGCGCCCACGCCTGCTACCGTAGATTCACCCAAGACAATGAGATGTAAAACCTCTCCCTTTCCACAAACTCCGTATGCTTCGCCACTTGCTATGGGCAAGCGCAATACGTTTTTCTTTACCTTTTTTCCCTGCCAAAGTAATAAGGGAAAAAACAAAATCGCAGAAAATAGTGCGAAAAAATATAAAAACATGATTAAAAAAATTGACTAAAAATGATAATCTACCACAAAAGTAAACAATCGTTTAAAAAGGCTGTAGTTGCAGTATGGAAAAATATAATAAAAAGCCTTCTATGAAATTTGAGTAGTTAGAAAAACTGTTTTTAATTCTTTAAATATTTGCTAAAACGATTATACAAATTTAAAATCATATTGTTTTTTATATAAATTCGCATAAACAAATATTAAAATAGTGTTAAATCATCTATTTTTTACTGTAATCTTTCAACAAAACTTACATTTTCTAATTTTTTGACTTTTTATATTTATAATATTTTGATAATCAATATTTTAAAAAGTATTATTTCTTTTCATTTTGCTTTTTAAATAAAAATTAATTTATAGTTTGGGAATTAGTTTCCTATTTTTCAGGCGATTATAATTTTAAATTTAGACTCACCTTACATGACAAACGTGTTACCTGCCTTACCTCGATTTGCTTTGTATTACAAATTTTGCAAATTTTGCACCGTAATATTTCAAATATTACAAAAAAGAGTTCTTTTATTAAAAACTTTTTAAAATTTCTAAAAAATGAGAACAATCATGAGTAATGCCTTCGTATTAATCGTTGTATTAATGGTAGGCGCAGTAACACTGGGTTTGGCAGACGGCGCACTTGCTGGAAACGTTTCTATGGAGAAAGTTCTTCCTGTAGGTGAATTTAAGTATGTGGTGTATGCGGTAAAGAATAAGCAACAATTTGTATTTGCGTATTCTGCTCAAAACGTTCAAAGAGTAACTTTGACTATTCGCGATGATAAAGGGAATCAACTTCATAATGATTTCTTTAACGAGAAAGAAGTGGGTCGAGTATATGATTTGAAAAAATTTGGGAACGGCACTTACGCTGTAGAGGTAAGAACGGGCGATTTCTACGAAAAGAAAGAAATTGCTATTGCGGCAATGCCTTCTTTGGAAGCAAAGGTAAATGCAATAGAAGGTAGTAAGAAAGTAAAAGTTTCTTATGCCAGCAATACAGATGAGCCTGTAAGCATCTATATCAATGATGTGCGTGGCGAAACGGTGTATAGCGCAACATCTGATTTGAAAAAGTACAATCGCATTTTTGACCTTGCTACTATGCCAAGCGGCGAGTATGTTATCTTTGTTGGGAATAGCGAAAAAACGATAGGTCAGGTAGTGAAGATTAAAAAGTAGGCTTTTGACGTTAAATTTGATAACCACTTTTACTGGCTCAGGCGGGTAGGAGTGGTTATTTTAATGGTAGCGCAGTGGAAAAAATACGGTAAAGGTGCTGCCTTTGTCTTCTTCGCTTTGGACTTCTGCCCTGCCACCCAGCATTTCTATCTCAGTTTTGACCAGATACAGCCCCAGCCCTTTGCCCTCTACGTGGGTGTGCATACGCTGGTAAAGCCCAAACACTTTGTAGGAATCTATGTTTAATAAGTTGATACCTAAACCATTGTCTTTGAAGGAGATGCAGACATAATTATCTGAACAGATAGCCTTAATTTCGATAAATAGTTGTCGCCTCTGCCTACGGAATTTGAGGGCATTGGAGAGCAGTTGGTAGAAAATATTATGGACGTATTCTTTGATAGAATAAAGCTCAGTAATGGCTGTAAAGTCTATTTTAATGTCTGCTTTGGCTTCCTCGATTTCGTTTTGGAGGCGATTTGCCACTGCATCAAGCTCTTCTCTGAGGTTTACGGTTTCCATTTTTTGCTCTAAGTTGCTACGAATGGTTAGGATATTGGTCAGGTCGTGCAGGATAGTATCCAGCTCTATGGCGATGAGTTTGGTTTTGTTTAGAATCTCTACATTAAAAAAGTCGTCTATTTTCTCGAAGTTAAAAATATTAGCCAAGCCTAAGATACGTGCTACGGGCGCGCGCAGGTTGTGTGAAACGATAAAGGAGAACTGCTCTAAGTCTTGGTTTTGCTTGAGTAACTTCTGTACTGCGATTTGGAGTTCGCCAGTGCGTACTTGTACCTTTCCCTCCATTTGCTCGTACATGGTTTTGATTTCTTCATTGAGGGAAACGAGTTCTTGTTTTTGCTCTTGGATTTGGTCTTTGTAGCGCGTAATGACTTCTATGAGTCTTTTCAAATCATTGCGCTGTGCTTTGACTTGCCCCTTGTGAGCAATAAGTCTGTCCTTGTACTTGTCTAAATTTTCTAATAATCTTTTAAAGCTATTGCGCTGTTTGAGTATTGCTTCTTTTTGTTCGATGACTTTGAAATTGGCATGGACTAACTGCTCCAACTGGGTTTCTATTTCGCTATTTTGCTCCTTGATGACCAGATTAGCTTCTGCGAGGTTTTTATTTTGAAGTTTTATTTTTTCCTTTTGCTCATCTATACTTTCTGTCAAATCTTTTAAGTAATTCCTTTGCTCTAAAATCTGGCTTTTTTGGAGGGTCATTTTTTCATTTAGGCGGAGAAGATGCTCATTTTGCGACTGAACTTCCTCACTATACTGCATCAAATCGGACTGTTTTTTTTCTAATTCTTTATTAAGTTGGTTGGCATAAATGATACTATTATAAAGAATATAGACCAATGCGCCCACTACTATGAAACAAAATATGCCAAAAATGATGAGCAGAGCCTGCCGTTGGGTGATTGCTTTTATATTGGTGTTTTCTTTTTTTAGCACCTCGATTTCTGCTTGTTTTTTGTCAAAACTAAAGGCAGTTTCTACATTTCTTAGGGCTAACTTATTCCCAAAACGCGTAAGCGAGTCTTCTACTTCTTTGTATTTGAGGTGATTACGATATGCTTTTTCAAAATCTCTTATTGCCTCGTAGTATTCAGAAGCTATTTTGTAAATAGTTTCTCTTTCAAAATAGACTTGGTGCTTATCCGCAATAAGCAAAGCGCGGTCTAAGTCTTGCTTGGCATTGGCGTACTGTTTTTGCAAAATTGCCACCTTCGCCATGTTGCTCAATGCCTTGACCACCCAGTTGTATTGGTTATATTTTTGACTATACACCAAAGAAAGATTATAATTTGCCATTGCCTTGGGGTAGTTGGCAGTTTGTTCATAGACCCTGCCCCAGTTCCCTGCAACCATGCCTATCCAAATCGTATCCTTTGCCTGAACTGCTACCTTAGTTGCTTGCTCAAAATATTCATTTGCCTGTTCGTTTTCATACTCCTTAATCGCAACCAAGCCCAGCGTATTCAAGGCACTGATAAAATAGCGGTCAGTCGTTTTGCCTTCTCCCAGTTGGACAGCCTGCAACATCAATTTTTTGGTCATGGGAAAGTCATTGACGCTATAATGAAGATTGGCGGCTTCGTAGTACATCTCTGCGGCATACAAAGGCATATTTAACTGTTTGAATTTTTCACTGGCGGTCAGAAAATACTGCAAGGCAAGGTCAGCTTTGAGCAAATGGACATAGCAACGTCCCAGCGTTTTGGCAAGCACAGCAATTTCCAGTTGGTCTTCTTTTCCCGTTTTTTCATACGCCTCCGTTGCCGTTTGGATAGCCGTAAAAAAATCTTTTTTCTCTCGATACACGATTGCCAGATTTCGCATTGCCAGAAACCAAGCCTTTTCATTCATGGGAAAAGAAAACTGATTGACAATACTCGCCGCCTCAGAAATCTGTTTGGCTGAATCTACCGCGCTAATCTCGCTTTGTAGCTGGTCAAAAAGAGGCAAATAATTGGAAGTTTGCGTATTTTTAATGACCCCAACGAGGCTATCTATCTTGCTTTTTTGAGCAAAAGCAAAATTGGCAAACACTATAAAAAATAATGTAAATAGTGAAAGTAATCGTAATGATATTATATAAGGATTTCGCATTATCAAATAACCAAACCTGTGCTGTTGGAATATGCCATTCATAATTTCACCAAATTAATATATAAAAATTCACATAGGCAAAATTATGCTGTAAGTGAATCTAAGATTTTTGCCCTTTGTTAGTGTAGTAGTTTCAACGCAAAATAACAGTTAAAAGACTATCATTAACCGATAAATTCTATCAAAGTGGTATTTCAGTCTTATCAAAGTTGTTATTCCAATGAGATAACCAAAAACTAACACATATATAAATGCGTTTGTTATTCCGAGAAAGAAATTTTTGGAAAGAATCGAAATTAAGGAAGTTTTTATACTTTTACCAGCTAAATTCGTGCTTAGTTGTTTCAGAGAAAATTAACTACTGAATCGCTACTCATTCTAATCACTAAAATTTAATTGAATCATTATGAAAATTACATTAAGTAAAAACGTATTTACCCTCCTGTTGTTGTGTTTGATTGCCTTTGCCAGTTTCACCACGACAAGTTGCGGCAACAAGAAAAAATTAGCAGAACAGCAAGCCGCACAGGAACGCGCCGCCAAAGTAAGCCAGGCAAAGACGGACTTGCAGGCACTGTTGGCAGATACCAACAAAAGTCCCGAAGAATTGGAACGAGATTTGGCACGTATCAAGGCGATGAACCTCAATGACCCAGACGTTATCGCGATGATTAAAAAGGCAGAGGAAAAAATCAGCAAGAAAAAAGCAGACATTGCAGAGGCAAAACGCAAAGCAGAAGAAGAAGCAAGGCTCAACGCAGAGAAAGAAGCAAAATTAAAGCCTGCAAAGCTCACCTTGAATGACTATTTTGCGCGTATCATTGCCGCCCCTAATGCCGCAGAAGCAAATAATTACATTGCAGATGCGCTCAAGCTATTTGCCTCGCCCGAAACGCCCGTACTTATCGCGATTGGCGTGTTTGGTGGTGAAAAGGACTATGACAAGCCCACTACCATCAAAAAATATTTGGAGTACATCAAAGACCAAAAGAAAAACCTTAATACGATTGACAACATCATGTATGACGGCAATGGTAAAATTAAGGAACTGGAACTGATGAGAAAAAAATAATGATTGGCTTTAAAAAATCTAAAACATCAAAAATATGATAAAAAAGCAAATATGTATTGTCGTATTCTGTTTGCTGGCTTTTGCCCTGAGTGCCATTGCCCAGCCTGAGCTTAGTCCAGAGCGCAAAATAGCCGTAGATTCGCTGGCTTTGGAAAAAGTCAAAGATTTGAGTAAGTATATCAGCATGATTGGCGACAAGAAAACACCTTTTTCTGAGGCAAACCGCGCCATAGACCGCGCCATGGAGCTTTTTATGGAAGGAAGCCAGATGGGAGTTTCGGCACTGAGCCGCAAGGAAATCAAATATTATCCTGTCCGCAAATACCTGCAAAGATTGATGGCTCTGAACTACCAAAAAGTCAAAATTGATTGGTTTAATATTCAGTATATCAGCGACTTGCAGCGTCAGCCTGATGGAAAATACGTGGGCGTTATCACCATTTATCAGAAGTTCGAGGGCATTACCAAAGAAGGCATGAAGTATGTGGATACGACCAAAAAAGACATCACCATTTATGTAGAGCGCAAAAAAACGCAAATCAATGGCAGAGAAATTGGCTATTGGGACGTAATGCTGGGCGATATTCGTGTGAGTGAAACCAAAAAAGGGTAGTTTTTATTCATGAAAAATTTAAAAAGAGGGCAAAGTTTCAGAAACTTTGTCCTCTTTTTTTATAAATCAGTCTTACATTTTGTTAATTCAAATTTGATTTTTATATTTAGCTATACAAAGCAAACCGTTTTTTAATCGCCTGATTATCAGGTTTTATTATTTTTTTCTCTCCAAAACTCATTTTTTAACAAACAAAACAGCTATTTTTATGATAAAACATTTTTTATTCTGCGTCCTGCTTTTTGCGTGCCTGACTTTTGCTTCCTACGCGCAAGAAACCTTCCCAGTGAACGGCTCACACGACAAACGCCCCGAACTGTATGCCTTTACCAATGCCACCGCTGTCGTTGATTATCAGACTACTATCGCCAATGCCACCTTAATTATCGCCAAAGGCAAGGTCGAGGCAGTGGGTACAAACTTGCCCATTCCAAGTGGCGCGGTCGTAGTCGACTTGAAAGGCAAATTCGTTTATCCTTCTATGGTCGACATTTACAGCGATTATGGCATCGACAAACCCAAGCCCCAAGGCGGCGGCGAAGGCGGTTTTCGCGCGTCCTTTTTCAATGAGCAGTACGTAACCAACAAAAAAGGGGCGTACAGTTGGAATGAAGCCATCAAACCCGAAATACGTGGAAATGAGCTATTTGTGGCAAATCCAATGAACGCAAAGGCTTTGCGCGACTTGGGCTTTGGCGCAGTAAGCACGCACTTTACAGACGGGATTGCGCGTGGCACTGGCGCGCTCGTGAGCTTGGCAGATGGCAAGGAACACAGCCTTGTGCTGAAAAGCGAAACGGCGGCACATTATGCCATGAACAAAGGCACAAGTCCCCAAAATTATCCTTCCTCCATGATGGGCGTGATTGCACTGCTCAGGCAGACTGCCTTAGACGCACTCTGGTACAAAGCCCAAGCAGGAAGCACAGAATACAATATTTCTTTGGATTACTGGAATAAAAACTGGGCTTTGCCACAAATCATTGAGGCAAGCAACAAACTCAATCTGTTGCGTGCTGATAAAATTGGTGATGAATTTGGCAAGCAGTTCATTATCAAGAGTGCAGGTGATGAATACCAACGTATTGCAGACATCAAGGCGAGCAATGCACCGCTTATTTTGACTGTCAATTTTCCTGACGCGTATGATGTGGACGATGCGTATGATGCACAAATGATTTCTTTGGCAGAAATGAAGCATTGGGAACTTGCGCCCACGAACCCAAGCGCAGTCGCAAAGGCAGGGATTGAGTTTGCATTTACCGCAGATGGCTTGAAAAGTAAAGCAGATTTTATCAAAAATATTCAAAAAGCCATAGAAAATGGTTT
This sequence comes from Cytophagales bacterium, assembly GCA_013298985.1. GTDB lineage: Bacteria > Bacteroidota > Bacteroidia > Cytophagales > Thermoflexibacteraceae > Thermoflexibacter. The sequence continues at coordinate 21,018 of JAAFJS010000015.1, read as the reverse complement.
AGATAAACAAACGGCACTCAAAGCAATTACTTTTACGCCCGCGAAGCTGATAGGCGCAGAAAATATGCTTGGTAGCCTCAAAAAAGGCATGATTGCCAATTTTTTGATAACTTCCAAAGAGATTTTTGATAAAGAAAATACAATTTACGAAAACTGGATTCAAGGCAAAAAATACATGATTACGGATATGAACGTGTTGGATATTCGCGGCGATTACAAGCTCTCAGTGGGCAGCGAACCTTTAATGCTGAAAATCTCAGGAAAAGCAGATAAGCCTGATTTTAAGGTAAATAAAGATACCATTAAGTTCAATACAAGCGGTTCATTAGAAGGAAAACTGCTCACTTTGACTTTTGACAAGGCAAGTAAAAAGGTGAGATTAAGCGGCATAGTAGAAGGCAAACTTTACGGCGAAGGACAGGACGAAAACGGTAAATGGCTCTCGTGGACAGCCGAAAAAACCGCAGAACTGAAAGACGAAGCAAAAAAAGACGAAGCAAAAAAAGAGGAGAAACTACCTGAAATGGGTAAAATTATTTATCCTTTTACCGCCTTTGGGAGTAGCGAAGTGCCTAAGAATGAACTTATTTTAATTAAAAATGCCACTGTCTGGACAAATGAAAAAGAAGGAATTTTGAAAAATACAGATGTGCTGGTGAATAACGGTAAAATTGAAAAAATAGGGCAAAACTTGACCGCCACAGGCGCAAAAGTGATAGATGGAACGGGCAAGCACCTCACTTCAGGCATTATAGACGAACACTCGCACATAGCTCTGAACGGTACAAACGAAGGTGTAAATTCGGTGAGTTCCGAAGTCCGCATGGCAGATGTGATTAATTCGGAAGATGTCAATATTTATCGCCAGCTTTCGGGGGGGGTGATAGGCGCGCAACTCTTGCATGGTTCGGCAAATCCCATTGGTGGGCAGTCAGGCATTGTCAAGTTTCGCTGGGGGCTATCTCCTGAGCAAATGAAGTGGCAGGGCGCAGATGGTTTCATCAAGTTTGCCTTGGGCGAAAATGTAAAGCGTTCGTTTGGTGGTGGTATTGTGGGCATGGCGCGCTTCCCTCAGACGCGCATGGGCGTAGAGCAAAGTTTTGTTGATGCCTTCACGCGAGCCAAAGAATATGAAAAAAATAGAACAACCAACCCAAGCGGCACACGACGCGACCTACAAATGGAGGCTTTGGTAGAGATTCTGAACAAAAAACGCTTCATTACCTGCCACTCTTACGTGCAGTCCGAAATCAATATGCTGATGAAAGTGGCGGATAATTTTGGTTTCAAAGTCAATACTTTTACACACATTTTGGAAGGATATAAAGTAGCAGACAAGATGGCAAAACATGGCGCGGCAGGCTCATCTTTTGCGGATTGGTGGGGCTACAAATACGAGGTCTATGATGCCATTCCTCAAAACCCCAGCCTACTGACCAAGGCGGGCGTAGTTACTGCCATTAATTCTGATGACGCAGAGATGGCGCGCAGGCTCAACCAAGAAGCCGCCAAATCAGTCAAATATACAGGCATGGCAGAGGAAGATGCTTGGAAAATGGTAACGCTAAATCCTGCAAAAATGATGCACTTGGACGGCAAAACGGGTAGTGTGAAAGTAGGCAAAGATGCAGACGTGGTGCTGTGGTCTGACAATCCACTTTCTATCTATGCCAAAGCAGAAAAAACAATCGTAGATGGCACAATCTATTTTGACATTGAGAAAGATTTGAAACTGCGCGAGGAGGCAAGTGCAGAACGCAATCGCCTCATTCAGAAAATGATAAGTGCCAAAAAAGGAGGAATGCCTACCCAACGCCCCGCTATGCGCGGCGACTATGCTGAAATAGAGCAGTTTGGCAGAAAAATAGGTGTACAGTGCAGATGCGGCGTGATTGATTAGACTTTCTTGTGAAAGTAACAATAATATTCCCTCTCAGCAGGGGAGGGAATAAGGGTGAGGCGATTTAAAAAAATACTTTTGCAAGAAGTCTATTAAGAAAAATGAGCAAGATGAACTGGGTTTAAAAACTAAATCCAATCGCAAACATCAACCTACGAAAAGTTACTTCTTGGCGATTAAGGCTACCTCCGCGAAAGGATTGTTCAGTAAATGCTTCTTGGAATTTATAGCCCAACTGCAAAGTAAAAGCCTTACCCTCAGCAATATAAACTTTTAAGCCAATAGAAGGATTCACCACCAAGCCACCACCCAATTTGATGTCTTGGGTAGGGAATCCACTATTGTCAGTCGGTTTTTTAGTTAGCACACTCCCATGCCCTATCAAAAAACGGTAAAAAGGAGTAATGTTTTTTTTCAAGAAATCACCTGAAAAACCAATGGTAAGCGGCATTAATACGCGGTCAGGATAACTATCCATGCCCACGCCCAGCCCTATCGCAAAGGCGGGCGCGGCTTGGTAGGCATTGAAAGAATGAAAAGAAATAGCTTGAGCATTAGGACTGCCGTAAAGTGCAGACTCATTACTCACCATCACGCCAATCTCGTTCATGCTCAAAAAGCCTTTCTGCTTTTGTAAATTTTTTGTTTCTTGGGCTAATAGCTGGTTGAAAGCTAATAAGTTAAACAAAGCTAAAATAATTATATTTTTCATGTTTTTTTTTATTATTCTAAAACTACATTTGGAAAACCAAAAATAAAAATGATTGTTTGTATTATAATTATCGTGTAAAATATTGATGACCAACAATTTACACAATTCGTCGCTGCGCTTAATTCATAATCGCAGCGGCGAACCGTTTATAACTCATAATTCATAACTACCTAATCCTGAACTACTTTCATCAGACTTAGCAATTTCAACTCCTTTTTAGAGGAATAATCAAACTGATAAATTCCATCTTTGCCTACCATGATGAGCAGCTTGTCGTTCAAAATCACATCATACGCATCAAATCCTTCCAAGTGTTCCAATAAATTTTTGTCAATAGCTTCTAACTTGGTAGCATCAAAGCGTTTGAGTCCATGCTTGCCCTCGCACACGAAAAGGTCAGCATTATCTATCCCTAAGCCATGTGGGTTTTTCATGGGGTAGCTTTTGATAAGTGTGGGATTGCGTAAATTAATGATACTGACCACGTCCAACACATTGACTCCGCGCGGGCAACGATTTGCACCTGTTTCGTCAGTTCGCAAAGTTACAAAGGCATAATCACCCTCCACCACTACGGGGTCGCAGGCGGTAAAGTGATTGTAGGTACTCAAAAGCACTGGTTTTGAGGGATTTGTGTTATCAAAAATGTGCATACCCGTCATCGAGCCTATAAAGAGATTATTTTTATATGGAAAAATGGTTTCGATGCCCCAGCCAATCTCAATATTGGCGGCGGATGTAGGCTTGGCAGGATTTTTCACATCAAAAAGTTTCAGCGCAGATTGATTGACAGTATATAAGTAATTGTCGTAGAGCGCAAAACGAGCCATAGAACCGCCCTTGCTCACGTTACTGGTTGCCGATTTCCCAGCAAAATTGCTCTGCGCCCCAAGCGCGTTCCCTCTCACCGCAAAATCTTCCATAATAGCTGGTCTGCCAATGCCTATATAAGATTGATTACAGTCCACCACTTCTGTTATTTCTTTTTCCTCATAGTCGACGATGATGCCTTTGGAAGGGTCAGACTGGAAATATCGTGGTGGAATAGCATTTTCAATAGTTTCTAAAATCTTGATTTGCAGAGGATTAGAAATATCAATCGCTAATAAATTCGTATGGCTATCTGCATACAATACGTTGCCTTTGACCGCCAAATCCACGTTGGCAGGAATTTGGATAAAACTTACCGACTTCGGGAAATTAGGATTGGAGTTATCAATCACATGAATCCCCTTATTGAGTTCATTGACAAAGAGATACTTGTCATAAATCCAGATTTTGCCTGTATTGGTCAAGGCTTTGGCGGGAATAGAAGACACTGACTTAGCGAGCTGTTCCTTGCTCATATAAACAGGCACTTGGGTCTTGTAAGTAATCAAATTTTGGCACTTATCGCCACAACTATCCAGCAGTAATAAGCTGATAATCAATAGGAAACAAAAGTTTAAGTTTTTCATATAGATTTTAATTTTAACTGATTTAATTTTAACGGAAAATTGCGAATAAATTATTTTTTTGAAATTATTGATAACTGATAACTGATAACTGATAACTGATAACTGATAACTGATAACTGATATTAACACCTATTCGTAAAAAAAACAAAAAGCGTTGCAAGGGAATGTTAAAAAATGAAATTTATTTTAAGTTTTCATACCTTTGCGTATGTCAAAAAACTTTTCTCTTGATGCTGGGCGTATCGCGGGCGTGGGTATGGTGATGCTGGGTGCGATTGGCTTTGGCTCTAAGGCGGTGATAGTCAAGCTAATGTATCGGTACGGCGTAGATACAATTTCTACACTGACCCTGCGAATGATTTTTTCCATGCCTTTTTTTCTTGTAGTCATTCTCTACAACTATAAAAAGAATCCACTCAGTAATTTGAGCCAGAAAGACAGAATGTTGATTCCACTGATGGGTTTTGTGGGCTATTACGGTTCGAGTTTATTGGATTTTTTGGGTTTGCAGTACATCAGTGCGAGTTTAGAAAGACTCATTTTGTTTGTTTATCCGACCATTGTTATTTTCTTAACAGCTATTTTGTTCAAACAAAAAATTACATCAACTCAGATTTATGCCTTGATAATGACCTACTTAGGGATTGGACTGGCATTGGTAACTGATTTTTCTTTTGCAGGAGAAAACTTCATATTAGGTGCTTCTTTTATTTTTGGTTCTGCCTTTACCTATTCCATTTATTTGGTGGGTAGTGGGCGCATTATCCCGCGTGTGGGTTCTATTCTTTATACTTCTTACATTATGTTGGTCGCGACTTTGTGTATTTTGATTCATTATTTTTTTGCCAAAGGAAGCGGTTTGTGGGATTTTCCGCAAGAGGTGTATGAGCTGAATATTTTGATGGCAATCATTGCGACGGTTGCGCCCGCCTTTCTCACTGCGGAGGGAATCAGGCTGATTGGTTCGGGCAATATGGCGATTGTAGGCACGATAGGACCTATTTCTACGATTGTGATGGCAAATATTTTCTTGGGCGAGCCTGTGGGTCTTTGGCAGGTAGTGGGTACGCTACTCGTGCTGGCGGGCGTGCTGATGATTGGACTAAAAAAGAAAGAAAAAAATGAGCAGGTAAGTCATCGTAAAAGTTTCTGATAGAATGTATATTCCATTTCCAATGTGGAACTAAGGCGAGGTGTCAAAAAATTGATAGCCAATATATTACATTCTATAACCCACCGTTTTAACGGTGGGAACTCCTCTACTACAAAAATTGTCAAACAACAATCGTAGTTTTTAACCTCATTTTGTTATCAAAAAACTTTTTTTATCTTTACACTTCCAAAATAAACCAACCTCAATTTGACAATGGACGATAAAAGCACCAGTTTCTTATACAACTACCTGAACAATGCCTCTCCTACGGGCTTTGAAAGTTCAGGGCAAAAAATTTGGTTAGACTACATCAAGCCCTATATCCATGATTATCATGTAGATACCTATGGCTCTGTGGTAGGGATAGTCAATCCCGAAGCACCTTACAAGGTAGTGATTGAGGCACACGCCGACGAAATTTCGTGGTTTGTGAACTACATCAATCCCGATGGCTATATTTATGTGATTCGCAATGGCGGCTCTGACCACATCATAGCCCCTTCTAAGCGCGTGAATATCCACACAGAAAAAGGCATTGTCAAAGCTATTTTTGGTTTTCCTGCCATACACACGCGCAAAGGCGACCGCTTAGACATGAAGCCTACCATGCAAAATATTTTCTTGGATTGTGGCTGTGCTACCAAAGCCGAAGTCGAGGAACTCGGTATTCATGTAGGTTGTGTGGTTACTTTTGAAGATGGATTGATGGAATTGAATCAAAAATATTTGGTAGGCAGGGCTTTGGACAACCGTATGGGAGGCTTCATAATTGCCGAAGTGGCGCGCCGCCTTCACGAAAATAGTGTAAAACTACCTTTTGGATTGTATGTGGTCAATTCGGTGCAAGAAGAAGTTGGTTTGCGCGGCGCAGAAATGATTTCTCGCCATATCAAGCCCGACTTGGCTATCTGTACTGATGTATGCCACGATACCAAATCGCCCATGTACGACAAAATCCTTGACGGCGAACAAGCCTGCGGCGCGGGACCCGTCCTGACTTATGCGCCTGCTGTCCAAAATAACGTACTGAAAATGTTGATAAAAGTAGCACAAGAAAAAGAAATTCCATTCCAACGCGCTGCTTCCGAACGCAGTACGGGAACAGATACAGATTCTTTTGCCTATTCGAGTGCGGGAGTTGCTTCTGCACTTATCTCTCTGCCACTCAAATATATGCACACGACCGTAGAAACAGTCAGCAAAACTGATGTGGAAAATGTGATTAAACTCATGTACGAATTTTTGGCGCAGTTAGAGGCAGGGCAAGATTTTAGGTATTTTAAATGATAGGCTTCTGGAGAAAGCCCAAAGTTTTATTGGATTCATTACTACATAAATATTATAAGTATATCAACAATTATAATCATTTCTAAACTCCTTTAGGAGTTTTATGTTGGTAAAAATAGTAATCTTGATGCTCATAAACTCCTTTAGGAGTTTAATAATCAATTATTTATGCACTCCCAAATGGAATTGCCTAACGGAGTAGAAATAAATTTGTATCGTTTTTCCACTACCAACATTTAGTAGTGGAAAAGATGTAATACTGCGTTGCGGGTGTTGCACACAGCGTTCAACACCATGCAACAACATTTTAGCATTACTTGTTTAGCTCTACCCAATATTTAACACCTATGGTGTATTTAATAGAATATTTATTTTTGTTGAACTACTTATATTTTTTTATAAAACATTGATTATGAACCAACTGTATTAATTCATAATTTATAACTCATAACTACATACATGGAAATAATTTCAGGTTTTTCCAAACTTTCCAAAAAACAAAAATTGACGTGGCTCGCTTCGCAAATCACAGATAACCCACAAGGCTTTGTCGATGAGTTCGAGAGCTACCAGCACCGCGACCCACAAGTGCAAAAACTGTACGACGAGTTTAGTGAAAACACACTGACTAACTTTTATATGCCTTATGGATTAGTACCTAATGTGCTGATTAACGGCACTTTGTATGCTATTCCGCTTGTCATTGAGGAAAGCTCAGTAGTGGCGGCGGCGGCAGGCAGTGCCAAGTTTTGGCTGGAAAGAGGCGGCTTTAAGGCAGAAGTGATTGATACCAAAAAAGTGGGGCAGGTGCATTTCTTGTGGGAGGGCGATTTCAAAAAATTAGATGTTTTGTTTGACGAAGTTCGTGAACTCATGCTTGACAATACGGCATTGGTTACAGCAAATATGCGCGCACGCGGCGGCGGAATCCTTGCCATCGAGCTGGTAAACATGACGCACTTAGAACCCAATTATTATCAAGTAAAGGCAACTTTTGAAACCTGTGAGTCTATGGGGGCTAACTTTATCAACACTTGCTTAGAAGAATTTGCGCGCACACTCAAAGACTGGGCGGCAAACAGCGAGCATTTTGTGGGCAAGGAAAAAGAGCCTTTGGTGGTGATGTCCATTCTCTCGAACTATACGCCTGAATGTTTGGTGAGGGCGTGGGTAGAATGTCCGATAGCGGATTTGGGCAACTTCGAGGAGATGCCTCCCGAAATGTTTGCCTTTAAGTTTAGCAAAGCGATAATGATTGCTAAAAATGACCCACATCGCGCCACCACGCACAACAAAGGCATTTTCAATGGCATAGATGCACTTACGCTGGCAACAGGTAACGATTTTAGGGCGATTGAGGCTTGCGGGCATACCTACGCTTCGCGCAGCGGAAAGTACCAAAGTCTAACAGATTGTAGCATAGAAAATGGAATTTTTAAGTTTTGGATAGAAATTCCAATGGCTGTCGGGACGGTAGGCGGGCTAACTTCCTTGCACCCCTTAGTAAAAAAATCTTTTGAAATTTTGGGAAACCCCAATGCAAGGGAACTGATGCAAATGATGGCGGTGATTGGGCTGGCGCAGAATTTTGGTGCAGTGAAGTCCTTGACTACCACAGGCATACAGCGCGGACACATGAAAATGCACCTCCTCAATATCCTCAAACACTTTGAAGCAACAGAAAACGAGGTAAAAATTGCCGTAGAGCATTTCAAATCCAATGTGGTTTCGTTTCGTGCCGTACGCGATGTATTGGACTTGATAAGAATAAAAGTGTAAAGATGGATTTATTTTTAAAGTATCAAACTTTCTGAAAAGTTTGATACTTTAAAAAATATTTCTATCATTTTATTTCTATTGTTTTATTTTCAAAATCAATCTCTAATTTTTTGTTTATGTTTTGAAAAAAGTCCAATCCTAATAGTCCATCTATGAAAAACAAACCCAAAGGCAAAGTTTTACACGCTACTTTTAAGTTTTTTACACCATAAGTAAGCATTTCCAAGTTTTTGACACTCAAATCAAACGCTTTTTCATTCTTTGTACCTGTGGTAATCGTTAAGTTATTTTTTACTTTATTTACCTCATAGCCAAGAACATTCAGCACATCAGGCTTGAGAATAGTACGCGTAGAGCCTGTATCTAAGGCAAGTTCTAACTTCTTTTCTATACCTTCCATTCCTTGCAAAGTGGCATTTACCACCAATAAACTACCTACATACTTAAAATTAAACTTACTCATAGGCATATCACTACATTTTTAGCCAGTTTGATTTCGCCTGTGTAAGCCAGCCCAAAAGTAGAACCTTGTGGCAATGTTTTGGCTTTTTTGAGTGCGCTTGCTTTGCTTTTACTCTTATAAACAAAGTTTCCGCTTCTTTCTAATGGCACATCATCGGGGTTCAAAAGTAGAATCCACGAATTAGGATACTCTCTTTTCAACTCCTCAAAAGTCATGTAAGGATACGTGCTTTTGGTTTTTAGTTTTTGAGTTATATTTTTCATAGATTATTTTTCTTACAAATTTACGAAATTGTAAATTATTAGGACTTACGCAAAAATTTGAAACTAACGAAATATGCGCTTAAAATGCCTTAAAATGTAAATTTTGAAAACGAGCAAAACGAATTTTGCCTAATTTAGCAGGCACAACATTTTTTTGCTATTTTTAGCCGCACGATAAGCCGTTAAAGTGTCTAAAAGAACCTCTGCGTAAGTCCTAATTATAAAAAAATTACAAAAAAACACTATTTTTAATCACTTCCCCATTTTTTTATACGCGATTTTAAAAAAAATATGCAAAACTTTCTGAAAAGTTTGATACTTTTGTTTGCCTCATTCCAAACAAAAAACTTCTATGTGCTGTTTTTAGAAAAAATAGCCATTTATGACAAACTTTACCACTGCTTACCTGGACGAAAAGCGTTGCCAAACTGACCCACTTGCTGATGAAGTGATTAGACAGCTTTTTGGCGAAAATCTTTTCTATCCATTCAATGAAGTTTTAAAAAATACAAGTAAAAATAATACGTTTGAAAGCACATCATTTCCGCCCTATGTGCAGGATTATTTTCAGCAAACGGCTATTTTGCCTCCTTGGGCAAATCCTCTCCTACTAAAAAAGGGAAGTCAGTTTTTTGACAAACATTCTGAAAATATTATTTTGATGTTGAGCTTTCTCTCCCTGCCTTATTGCTATGCCAATGCCAACGGTGCCAGAGTGCTAACTTCCTCACAACGCATTGGTAATCAGACTAAAAAGCGTCTTTATGAAACCGCCCAGTACATTTTTGAGGTGAGTAGAAATGATGCTTTTGACCGAAATGGCGCAGGATTTATCTCTATTCAAAAGGTACGCCTCATGCACGCGACCATTCGCTATTATATCTGCAAATCAGGCAGTTGGGACGCAAATACGTTCGGCGAACCCCTTAATCAAGAAGACCTGGCAATGACGCATCTTTCTTTCTCTTTTGTGGTTTTGCAAGGGCTTCGCAAAATAGGCATAAGTATCAGCAAAGACGAGGCAGAGGCATACTTGCACCTATGGAAAGTAATTAGTTATTTGATGGGAGTTGATATTAATTTGCTTACTGACAGCGAGTTAGATGCTTATAAACTTGACCGAGCCATTCAAAAAAGACAATTTGTCAAATCAGATGAGGGCAAAAACTTGACTGCCGCCTTGCTGACTTTTTTGGAAGAATCACTCATAGAAGCACAAAATCCATTGCTTACTGCCAAAGGTTTCGTACCAAGCTATGCACGTTTTATCTTAGGAGAAAAGCTGGCAGATTTGCTGGAAGTTCCCTCCGCCAACTGGACAAGCAACGTGCTGAATATCTTAAAGTTATCTAATGCCTTCAAAAATATATTTTCCTTTGAAAAAATCTCAGACGAAAATAGTAAATTGCTTTTGCAGACCATTCGCAAAGCAGAAGGCAAGGCAAATTTTAGCTTACCCTATACCCAAACTTGGGGCGAAGCCACCTGAGCATGAGGGAAAAATAATGTATTTTGGGTAAGTACACCTCAATTCAAAATTTGTTTTTATATATTTGTCTAAAATAAATGGGCAAATAAATCGCAAACAATGACTAATCTTTTCACCGAGTATTCTCCTTACTTCTTGATTTTGTGCGTATTAACAGGACTGGCTTATACGCTTCTACTCTATTCCAAAGATGCCCCTTGGAGCAAGTGGCTCAATAGAACGCTGGCAGCACTGCGCTTTCTGCTGGTAAGTTTTATTTGTTTTTTGCTTTTAAATCCGTTCATTCGCTTGGTCAAAAATTATTTCGAAAAACCTGTCATTGTCTTTGCGATTGACAATTCGCAGTCCATTCCGCTTACCAGCGATACTACGAAAGTTAATAACCTCAAAAACAGCTTGGATTTAATCGCTAATGAATTGGTAGAGAAGGAGTTTGAGGTCAAAGTGCAGACACTAAATGAAGCTGGCACAAACGCCAATGTTGCCTCTGTAAAGTTTGAAAGCCAAACGACCAACTTAGGAAGTTTGCTTTCGGCAGTGCAAAGCAATTATGAAAATAAAAATTTGGCGGGCGTAGTTTTGCTTTCAGATGGTATTTATAATCAAGGAGTTGCGCCTACTTACAATCCATACAACATGGCTATTCATACGGTGGGTATTGGCGATACGATTGCCCAAAGCGATTTGAGTTTGAAGGCTGTGTACCACAATAAAATCGCCTATCTCGGCAATAAATTCCCTATTGTCGCAGAAATTAACAATGCTGGATTTTTGGGCAGGCAAACTTCTGTGGTGCTTTCCCAAAATGGTAATATACTGGATACGAGAACGTTAAACTTTACCAAAGAAAATGATTTGCAACAAATTCAGTTTTTGGTAGAGGCAAAAGAAAAAGGCATGAATCACTATGTGGTTGAATTAAAGGCACTTGGAGGAGAATTTACCACGCGCAACAATAACAAACACATCTATATAGATATTTTGGATAGTCGCGAGAAGATTTTGCTCGTTGCTGCCTCGCCTCACCCTGACATCAAGGCGATGCGTAGCGCGATAGAAAAAAATGAAAATTATCAATTAGACGTTTTTATTCCTGAACTCATGCCCGCCGAAGCATTAAAAAAGAATGAAAAATACGATTTGATGATTTTTCACCAGCTTCCTGCCAAAAAAGGTACTGCCGCTAACAACTTGCTCAAAGAACTGATGGCAAAAAATACACCTTCAGTTTTTATCATAGGAAGCGAAACTAACTTGCTGAATTTTAACAATTTACAAACTGGAATCACTATTTTGCCAAGAAGCTCGCAGACAGACAAAGTTACGCCCGCCTTCAATGCCAGCTTTAATCGCTTCAATTTTGCAGACGAAAAGAAATCTGTGGTTTCCAAATATCCTCCTGTAACTGTTCCTTTTGGGGATTACAGACTTGCCCAGAACTCGGAAGTGATTTTATATCAGCGTGTTGGGAGCTTAGTAACGGAAAAACCGCTACTTGTCGTGAATGAAAATAATGACAAGAAAACGGCGGTGGTGATTGGGGAAGGTTTGTGGCAGTGGCGTTTGCAAGAGTACGCCCGCAATGAAAACCAAGAGGCTTTTGATGAGTTTTTTCCCAAATTGGTGCAGTATATTTCTGCCAAAGATGACAAGCGAAAGTTTAGGGTAAATACCAGTGCCAACGAATATTTTAGTGCGGAAAGTGTGCTTTTCGAAACAGAGGCATATAATGATATTTATGAAAAAATAGTAGGTCAAAAAGTTGATTTGCAGCTAATTGACGAAAAAAATAATCGTACAAACTATACTTATACCAATGCTTCTGATGGTTTTAAGTACAAAATCAATGGGCTACCGCAGGGCATTTACCGTTTTAAAGCAAGTACGACCCTCGATGGAAAAGTGGAGGCAGTTACGGGCGAGTTCACTGTCAAGGAGTTACAAATGGAAGCACTGAATACTACCGCCGATTTTAACCTATTAAGACAGCTCTCTAAGCAGACAGGTGGTACTTTTGTCAAATCCAATAATTTAGATGAGTTGAAGGCAAAACTGCTCACCGCGCAGGCACAAAGCATCATTCACAGCAGCGAAGATGTAAGCGAACTCATCAATCTGAAATGGATATTTTTCTTTTTGGTAAGTCTGGTTTCGGTGGAATGGTTTATCAGGAAGTTTAGGGGGAGTTATTAAAATGCTATTTTGGGAGAAAAACAAATGATAAGTAAAATGCAAGATTGGTACGCTTTTGTCTAAATGAATAGAAATGAGATTTTTTGCTTAATCGTGATTTTTCTTTATTTATTTTTGTGAAAACAAATCATCACATTGGCTCTTGAATGAAAAGCTGGTTAATTTTAAGTCTATTAATGCTTGCTGGTTTGCAAACCCAAGCCCAAGAAGACGAACCCAAGTTTAGGATTACGCACACTGCGCCATACACGACAGGAAGCTGTGGTGCAGAAACGGGCGTGCAGTTCCTAAAAGGTTATCTTTACAAGGTGGAAGCGGGGCAGTGGGTAGAGGTCATGCTTTTTTTTCAGCGCAAAGATGGTTCATTCCAAAAGTTTCATTTTGAGCATCAGGGAAGTGGTGTGATTAGCTTTAATTATGCCGATTGCAAATATACAGGTAACTATTATGTATTTGTATGCAATGCCAATGACGACGATTGTAAATTCCCAACCGAAGCGCAAGTCATTGAAAAACACCAACAAACAATCAGTACCCAGCAGCCTCACCTCAAAGTTACGCGCATCATTCCCAACCCCAAATGTCCCGAAGAAGGCGTGATTATCGAAACAGGTTTCGTCTATTCGCCCACAGGAGGCAAGGTGGAGATTAATCTTTTTGTAGAAAAAAAAGACAAAAGCTGGCGCAAGCAACTTTTTGTTCATCAGGGAACTGGGCTTATCAAGTTAGATATTAATGACTGCAACCTCACAGGGAAATATAAGGCGGTGGTAACTTATGCCTCGAATAATTGAAGGGCTACCTGCGCTTTTTAGAAAAATATTTGATGTTGAATGGTGAAACAGCCTCTTCGTCCTATTTCTGTAACGCTTCCACTATTATAGATAGTGCCACTATTGACGGCATTGCTAAATACAGGACGGTTTTCGTAGTTGAGTGTTATCTTTGAATTATGCCCTTTAATCAGCCAATTAATACCAATATTCCAGACATACATTTTATCTCTAAGTCCCTGATAGTTGGCGTATTGTAGGCTTGAATAGGGCATAAGCGTACCCTGCTCGCCGAGTAGCTTGTCCTTAAATTTGTAGCCAATTTGTCCATACCAAAGGTTTCCCGTTCCCTCAATAGGAAATGCGTTGCCTGCACCTGCAAAAGAGCCTTTGCCCGCCGCCACGCCATTGGCAGGGTTCATCAAGCCCAAATTGCGTATGTAGTTAGGTCCAAAGTTATTGTCAAAGTACGCCAAATAAGCATTAAGTGCTGTTCCTTTTTCCTTGTTTAAATAGGTGTCATAAAAAACATCTACGGAAAGTAGCGTCATAGCGTTAAAAGTGGTATCTGCACCATTGTTATTTCGATACCAGATGGCATTAGCCTGATGTACGAAGCCTGCACCAATGTTAAACACTTTTTTTTGCCCCAAATAAGTCCCTTGTGTATAAGGTACTTGGTTGGTTTCTTGGTCGAGGAATTGATACATGAAATAGCCTTGCAGTTGCACGTTTGGTGGGCGCAGCGCAAAAGTTGCGGCGTTATCAGCCCTGCCTCCACTGCTGGGGGAAGCCCCCAAGGTAGGCACAGGCAAGGGGCTGTTGGGTAGCACTGTAAAAAGGGCAGGGTCAATCATAAAAGGATTAGAAAGTGCCAATCGATAGTCGAGCTTGCCGAGCTTACCTTTGGCATAAATACTGAGTTTACGCAAAAACTGGTCATTGATGTCGTTGGTGGCTTGCTCGAAAATGGGCGCGTCCATGGGCATGACGGAAGCAATCGAGGGTGAGGCAAATCTTGCAGGACCACTCCAGCCTGACAGACCACCGCCTATGGTCAAATGTTTTTTGATAAACGCATACTCGCCTGTAACGTCATGGAAAAATGCACCTAACTTTCTGGGAGATATATAGTTAAAGTTATTTTGACCAAATTGAGCATAAAAGAAGATACGGTCAGTCAGTTGTCCAAAAAGCTGAAAACGAGTTCTTCGCAAGCCAATGTCAAAGGTTGCTGACTTGGGCGTGCCAAATACGGTAGTGCCAGGATTGCTCTCATTCCAGCGCACCCAAGTCTGATTGGCAAAAGTAAGTCTGATGTAGTGCGAGCCGTCGTCGTTGAGGGCAAACCGCCAATCGGCTTTGTCCGTAGATTTGGGTGGCGCAGGCGTTGTTTGTTGGGCAAAGATGCGAGGAGTAAGTAACAGATTCTCAGCAATAACTACAAGGATAATGACAAGAGAAAATCTTAAAAGCGAATAAGTATATTTCAAAAAATAAGTCATTTGTTTTTTATTTTAATGTAAACGATTGGTACAAACTTATATAGTTTTAACGCCGTTTTTCAAATCTCAATGAGTGAATTAGACTATTTTAATGAATTTCTAATCTTTGACTTTTCCAAACCTTATCATTTACAGCTACCTTTGAGGAGAGTTTGGAATAATCTCAAACATTTAATTTTCAAACATTTTTTAATACAGCATTTATGAATCAAAATATACTTCCAAAAGATGGCATCGCAGGTTTGCGGGAAAACTGGCAAAAAGACATTTTATCTGGCTTTTTCATCTTTTTGATAGCTCTTCCCCTTTCTTTGGGTATTGCGATGGCTTCGGGAATGCCTCCTTTGGCAGGTATTATTGCGGCGGTAGTGGGCGGTACGGTGGTTTCGATGCTGGCTGGCTCGTATGTAACCATCAATGGTCCCGCCGCAGGCTTGATTGTGGTGATATTGGGCGCGGTAGAAACGCTGGGGGCTGGTGATGCGATGGCAGGCTATAAATTTACCTTGGCGGCAACGGTCGTTTCAGGTGGCTTTATCATACTTTTTGGCATCTTGCGGGCAGGTATTTTAGGCGATTTTTTTCCTACGGCGGCAGTGCATGGCTTGCTTGCTTCTATTGGTATCATTATCATTAGCAAGCAATTACACGTAATGATAGGTGTTTCGCCAGCTGCAAAAACGCCTATTCCCTTATTGCTGGAAATCCCCCAAAGTTTGATGGGAATGAACCCAAAAATTGCCCTGATTGGTTTTATCAGTTTGGCAATCCTGATAATGCTAAACCTGCCTGCCGTCAAGCGCATCAAATTTATGAAAATGATTCCTGCGCCTATGGTCGTTGTATTAGTGGGAGTGATGTTAGGTAATCTATTTGATTTGAAACACGAACACAAGTATCTGCTCTTGGAAAACCATGAATATACGATAGGTCCTAAGTTTTTGGTTACGCTTCCTAAAAGCATCATTGAGGGGATTACTTTCCCTGATTTTGGTAAAATAGGTGATTATCATTTTTGGCTGGTGGTAATGACCATTACGCTGGTGCAAAGTTTGGAAACTATCATGATGGCAAAAGCAGTGGAACAACTTGACCCATATAAACGCCCAGTTAATCTGAACAAAGACTTGCGCGCGATAGGCATTGGCAATCTCATTTCTGGTGGCTTGGGTGGCTTGCCCATGATTGCTGAAATAGTGCGTAGCTCTGCCAATATTACCAATGGTGCGAAAACTCGTTGGGCAAATTTCGCACATGGCGCGTTCATGCTTTTATTTGTAGCTTTTGCCCCCCAACTGATTCAGCAGATTCCATTAGCAGCGTTGGCGGCGATGCTGGTCTTTACAGGCTACCGCTTGGCATCTCCCAAAGAGTTCCGATTGGTCTATAAAATTGGTTCTTCCCAGCTTGTCATTTTCGTTTTCACAATTATAATGACGCTGGCTACTGACTTATTGATTGGCATTTTTTCAGGCATTGCGCTCAAGCTGGCGATTCACTTTTATTACGGAGCTTCGCTAAGTACCTTGTTCAAACCCAATGTTTCTGTGCGCCACGACAACGAAAATACTTATCATATTTATATCGCAAAATCAGCCACTTTTACTAATTATATTGCTTTCAAACAATTTTTGGAACGCATACCCAAAGGCAAACATATTATTTTAGATTTTTCTGGTGCAGAAATCATCGACCATACCGTCATGGAACACCTACACTACCTCAGCGATACTTATATAAAAGCAGGTGGAAAATTTGAAATGCTTGGCTTGGACAATCTCACTCCACTTTCGGGACACCCACTTGCGGTCAGGGTGGCGAGTGCCAATGTAAAAACAGCCACACTGAATGAAAGGCAGCAGAGAATTGCCGAAATTGCCCAAAAATTGGGCTATACTTTCAGTCCACAAAAGGTGCTGTTTGATTCGAAACTCAAAAACCTGCCCTTCTTTTTTAAGCGACAGTTTAAGTATGAGGACAATATGCTCCACAAAAACATAGACGATGCACATATTCAACTTTCGGACATTCACGCACGCGAGGGCGACCAAATTGGGTTAAGGTTCTATAACTTTACGGCACTGCTCATCACAGACCTACCTGCACGTATTCCTCAGTTTTCCCTCGAAAAGGAAAACTATACTGACCGTTTTTTACTAAACGCGGGTTATAAAGACATCAATTTTGACTACCACAAGCAGTTTTCTGATATGTTCCTCTTGCATGGAACAAACGAGGCACAAATACGAGCTTTTTTTGACAAAACACTCATGGATTTGATGGTCAAATATTCTCACTATCATGTAGAGTCAGATGGTAGTTCTATCTTGATTCATTGCGGAATGAAGTTCTTGGATACCAGCGATTTAGAGGCATTGATTCAGGTGGGAGAGGTGTGGAGAAGCTACATTACTCAGCAAAGGGTAGTGGATGTATAATTTTTTAGACAGGAATACTCACATATAAGCAGGAAAAGGTTTTTAAAAAGCTCCTTTTCCTGCTTGTTTTTTTATTTTATATTTCTTCCGAATCTTCTTCTCCTATTTCTGTCGTTTCGGCATCTATCGTTTCCTCTTCTTCTTCTAACTCTTCTTCTTCGATTTCAGCCTCCAATTCCGCCTTTTCATAGTCAGCTTCGGTCGCACCAATCTGTTTGACAGGCTTCAAGTTACCTTCCAGCACTTCTTCGCCTGATACATACGGAATCACCTCCAAAATTGGGCTAATGTTGATGTCTGTAATATCAAAAGGAATAATCCAAGTGCTTAACTGAGCAAGCAGGCGGTCGTACGCCTCGCGAGGGTTAGGCGCGGCAATGAGCATATACTTACTGATGCGTTTTTCTTTTCCGCTATGCTCATCAACATCTAAGTAAGAAATCTTACATTTGTACCAAATTTCGCAGTCTTCATAATTGAAAACATCTACGAAATTGGTTTTACTTACTCTGCTGATAATGAAGTCTTTGATAGAGCTACTCAAGCTGCGATATACGCGAGTTTCGGCATCAGTAAATGAAACAGCATCTACCAAATATTGTTCACTTACGTTTTTTGCCTTGTCGTTTTCTAAAATTTTAATATATTGAATCGTACAAATAAACCAAGTTGTCATAAGAAAGAAGATTGAAATTTGTGAATTAAAATACTTAATTTTAATATAAAATGACAAAAGTATAATTTTTTATTGAAAATCAAATAAAAAGCAAACAAACTTAGAAAAATATTTTTGAAATAAAAATTAAAATCATCAACTTCCTCAAATTTATGTATATCGTACACGAAGAAATAGAAAAATATGCTGCCGCACACTCCTCGCCCGAAAGCGCATTGCTTCAAAAACTCCATCGCGACACCTACGCCCACGTACTGCACGCGCGTATGCTCTCAGGGCATTTGCAGGGCAATATGCTCTCTGTTTTTGCTCAAATGCTTCGCCCTCAGCGCATTTTGGAAATAGGTACATTTACGGGCTACTCGGCGATTTGCTTGGCGCAGGGCTTGGCTGAAAACGGCTTGCTTTATACGATTGATGCAAACGAAGAATTGGAAAGCATGGTCAGAAAGTACATTATAGAGGCAGGCATGGAAAACCAAATAAAATTCCTCATTGGTGATGCTATGCGCCTTATTCCTACGTTAAACGAAGTTTTTGATTTGGTTTTTATTGATGCTGACAAAATAAATTACAGCAATTACTACGATTTGATTTTTGACAAAGTGCGTAAAGGCGGTTTTATTATTGCTGACAATGTGCTTTGGTACGGCAAGGTGCTTGACAAAAACGACAAGGACACGCAGGCTATCAAAGACTACAACGAAAAAATACAAAAAGATATTCGCGTGAGCAATACGTTACTGCCCTTGCGCGATGGACTGATGATTGCTCAAAAAATGTAATTAATTCATTTACAGGCGAATGGCTTATTTGTTTTCTGCCTTCAGCATTTTTAGTTCGCATTGATAAGGCGCAATATCTCTGGAAATCTTTTTAAATCCATTTTCAGCGTCCATGTTTGCAAAAGATTCATTTGTATTATTTTTGATACAAATACGGTATTCTGCCTTGATATTTCCATTTTCATCTTTGGTTTTGGGGTCTATAATGCCATCATACAAGATGTGAGGCACATTTTTCCCAAATCGGAGCTTGAATCGAAACATCTGCCCCAATCGCCCTTTGCCCGTAGGTCTGGTATTCTCGCGCTCAAATGTATTGTCGTGAATATAAATGCTGGTAGGGTATGGATAATAACTTTCATCTTTGACGGGATTTTCGGTCATAAAATAACTGATAATACCTGTTCCCACAGATTTGTTGTTAATAATCTGGTTATCAAATATTTCTACATTGTTTGTCGCTAAAATCAAAATGCCTGTTCCATCTGGGACTTTGGCAACTATATTTCCTTTGGGCGCAAAATTCTTAAAATTATTGTCGTGAATTTTATTTCGGAACACGCGCACATTGCCACCTTTTTTCTGAATGAGGTCAGGCAAATCAAAAATTAAGATGCCGCCTGTATTATTATATGCCTCATTATCAAACACATCTGCGTCTATGGAGTTTTCAATCTCGATACCCGCCACATTGTGATAAGCTGTACTATTTTTGACGATAATTTTTTTGGATTGCCCCACATAAATCCCTGCATCAGAAGCACCAATAGCTACACAGCCATCAATCAGCACACTGGTACACTGCACAGGATAAAGTCCGTAGCCACCATTTTTTGCGTTTGGTTTTCCTGTCCATTCCGTTTTCACAGATTTAAAACTCATTCCATCAACCATTTGCGTTTTCACTGCATCACCTTTGGTATCCTGTACCGTCAAGTTTTCGAGGACAATATTTTGTGCATTGCTAATCTTGATGCCTTCTGCGCCTTCGGTTTGCCCTTTGAAAGATAGAATGGTCTTGTCCATTCCCTTGCCCCTGATAGTAACATTTTTCTTGTTGTCCAGCGAAAGGCTCGCCAAAAGATGGAAGCTACCTTCCTCTATATCAATTACTTCCCCCTCTTTTGCCATAATCAGCTTGGTTTGCAAACGCTTCTGAAAATCTTTTTGGGCAAAAGACTGAAAATTAATGAATATGTATAAAATGCTGAAAATAAATATGGCGCGATGTTTCATGGTATTTAAAGAGGTTATGATTAACTTTTACAAATTAAAAAAATTATAGAATACGCATAAAAGCTACTCATTGCTTTTTGTAATTTTCAAACTAATTCCATTTCTTTTTCCAAAATAGGGATTTCAGATTGGTTTTTCTTTGTGTAATACGCTAACAAACGGTGTTCTATGCCTTCTGCTGTCCAAACTGCCCATTCTTCTAAACCTTTACACTGTTCTTCGGTAGCAGGTTCAAGCCTATCGAGATAAACCAATTCAAATTTCTTGGTGATGATGTCTTGCCTATACATCAAAGGGAGATTTTCGGCTTGTAGATGGGTTTCTAAGGGAATAGCTTTGCTCACTTTTTCCCAGTAACCTTTGGTAATAACATCGTCAAAAATCATTGCAATAAATAAGAGAGGGCAAGAGAGGATATATGCCTCACTTTCCTCTTTTTGGGTATAAATATCATAAAAAGCCAATTCATCTTCCAAAATACGTGCGTAACTATGATAGCCATTTGCCAATGGAATTTTGACAATTGCGCCTACGGTTCTTTGCTGTCTTTTTGGTTTTTTCTCCATAAGATTTAGATTTGGAAGTACAAAGATAACATTAATATTTCACCAAAAGTTTCTATAGCTGCGGCAAGGTAGATTTTCCTTTTTTTATTTCGTTTGCTAATTCCATTTATTTCATTTCCAGAAACACCTTGTACTTCATTGTGTTCTATCAATATTTGTTCTCTTCCTCTAATTGCTTCTTTTTTAGTGCTATACTTGTCCAAAACGGCTTTACCATAGCCATCTTTGTTTTTATGATGTCCACTATCGCGCCGCCGAAGTATCCTTGTTACTGATTTGGTAGTAATCTTTTCTACCTTGCCCGAAGCCCTACCCGAATAGATTTCGTTAGAACCTATTTTGT